>JBJEBO010000242.1:0-2649 GCA_051870155.1 Candidatus Cryptobacteroides sp. | reverse complement strand
GGATCAGACTCTTCACAAGGTAGAGCCTTATGTATATTGCCAGATGGTGGCAGGAAAGGATGCGTTCAAGCCGGGCGAGGGCAAGAATAGCTGGCTCACCGGTACGGCTGCCTGGAACTGGCTCACCGTTTCGGAATACCTCCTTGGCATAAGACCTGAATATGACGGACTTACGATTTGTCCGTGCCTGCCGGCATCAATCGGGGAGTACAAGGTGCATCGTGTGTTCCGTGATGCAATTTATGACATCACTGTCCGCAACACTTGCTCCGGCAAATCCGCCTTCCTGCCTTATGAGCCCGGCCATCACGATATCGTCCTATATTTGTAGATTGTCATTTCGAACGACTGTCTGTCATTTCGAGCGACCGTGCCCTCTCTGTCATTTCGAGCGACCGTGCCCTCTCTGTCATTTCGAGCGACCGAAGGGAGTCGAGAAATCTCTTCCTGTCATTTCGAGCGAAGACCGAATGGCGAAGTCGAGAAATCTAAATGAAGAATAGAAATAAATTAATAAACAACCAAATGAAACCAACCGCAATCTTGGCAACATTAGCAATTTTGGCCATATCCTGCACCCGGCAGGAAAGCCGTTTCGATGAGGGTGCATCAGCCCTTATGGACCGTCTGCATTCCACTGTTGAAAACGGAGTGGTGATGTATGGACATCAGGACGACCTGATGTATGGACACACTTGGAAAATAGATGAGAATGAGACAGAATTTCTGCGTTCCGACGTCAAGGAGGTAAGCGGCAAATATCCGGCAGTTTACGGACTCGACCTCGGTGGCATTGAGACAGGGGCTGCACAAAACCTCGACAACAATTATTTCTCCCTTATGCGTGCCTCAGCCGTCGCACATCATCTCAGGGGCGGCATCGTGACCTTCTCCTGGCATCCGCGCAACCCTCTCACAGGAGGTGATGCCTGGGATGTATCATCAAATGAGGTCGTAGCATCCATTCTTGACGGAGGAAGCAAACACGAATTATTTATCGGTTGGCTTTCACTTGTGGCTGACTATCTTGAGTCATTCAAAACCCCTGATGGACAGCTGATTCCATTGATTTTCCGTCCTTGGCACGAGCATACTGGAAGCTGGTTCTGGTGGGGAAGGGAACTCTGCACTGTGGAGCAGTACAAGGCTTTGTGGAAGATGACGTTCGACTATCTCTGCAATGAACGCGGTCTTCATAATCTTATATGGTCCTATTCTCCTGGAGCAGGCGGAGTTACAGAGGAAATCTATATGGAAAGATGGCCTTCAGACGAGATGGTGGATATGATAGGAGTGGACTGTTATCAGTACGGTTCGTCTGAGAGTTTTATGGCTGAACTTCGCAATGCCCTAGATATTATGGCAAAGGTCGGTGCCGAACACGGCAAGATGCTCGCTGTCACTGAAGCAGGGTATGAGGGCATTCCTCAGGCAGACTGGTGGACGGCAACCCTTTACGAAGCTTTGAAGGGCTACCCTGTGGCTTATGTCCTCACTTGGCGCAATGCCTGCGATAAACCGGAACATTTCTATGCTCCGTTCGCTGGACAGGTTTCCGCTGATGACTTTACTGCATTTGCAGCATTGCCTGGCATCGGTATGATTGATTAGATCTCTCCGCGCGGCCTTCGGCCTTGGTCGAGATGACAAAAATGTCATCCCGAGCGACCGCCCCTTGTCATCTCGAGCGACCGAAGGGAGTCGAGAGATCTGAATAGTAAATAGTAATAATCGAATAAAACCAAAACTCAAATCAAAATGAACTACCAGCAGCGTTTGGAGTGGCTGAAAGCACAACACGAAGCCCTCATAACAAGAAAGAACGAGCCGATAGAAGGAAACGGAGTCTATGAGCGCTATAAATACCCGATTCTTACGGGGGACCACGCACCTCTTTTCTGGCGCTATGACCTTAATCCTCAGACCAATCCATATCTAATGGAGCGCTTCGGCATCCACGCCGCACTGAATAGCGGAGCAATCAAATGGAACGGAAAATATGTCCTTGTGGTCCGCGTAGAAGCTGCCGACCGTAAATCATTTTTCGCTGTGGCGGAAAGTCCGAACGGGATTGACAACTTCCGTTTCTGGGATCATCCTATCACAATGCCAGAATATGGCGAGCCTGCAACCAATGTCTATGATATGCGTCTCACCGCCCACGAAGACGGCTGGATCTATGGAATTTTCTGCGTAGAACGCAAAGACCCTTCCGCAGCTCCCGGCGACCTCTCATCTGCAGTAGCTGCCGCAGGTATAGCACGCACCAAGGACCTTGTGAATTGGGAAAGGCTTCCTGACCTGCAGAGCAAGTCCCAGCAGCGCAACGTGGTTCTTCATCCTGAGTTCGTGAACGGCAAATATGCCCTCTATACCCGTCCGCAGGATGGATTCATCGATGCCGGAAACGGTGGTGGAATCGGATGGGCTCTTGTGGATTCTATGGAGAATGCTGTAGTGACCGAGGAGAAAATCATCAACAGCCGATTCTATCACACCATAAAAGAGGTGAAGAACGGCGAGGGACCTCACCCGATCAAGACCGACCGCGGCTGGCTTCACCTTGCCCACGGCGTGCGCGGCTGTGCGTCTGGTCTTCGTTATGTGCTTTATATGTATATGACTTCACTCGAAGATCCTACGAAGGTG
>JBJEBO010000241.1:0-2653 GCA_051870155.1 Candidatus Cryptobacteroides sp. | reverse complement strand
GTGAATTGGATGCAATAATGAGGAGGATAGCAGAATGAAAAGTATTCTTGTTTTAACCAATCTTTATACAGCTCCCGACCTTGAGAAAGAGAACACTGCTGTAGTTCACTATTTTGCAAGGGAATGGATAAAAATGGGATATGATGTAAGGGTCATACACTATCCTTCAAATTTCCCCAAAATTGTAATGTGGGGTGCATCCCCGTTCAAGAACTGGCTATCTTCGATATCGGGTTTAACGGTACGGACATATAAGGCCGGGGAAAAAGAATATGTGATGGACAATGTTAAGGTGAAACGCCTTCCTTTACTGAAATATTGGCCTCATCGTGCTTTCCCGATGCAGGATTTAGATGAACTTAATAACTTATTGTATATTAAACAAATAACCTTTTTTGTATTTCATTTTTGTCCCCCGTTTGTCCCCCTAATTTGAAAGGCGGCATCCCGGGGACAAAATTTTTGATGCCGATAGCTGCACGGAGGTCTTCGGGGAGATTTCCATAAATAAAGGGCGATTCTCTCACGAAGAGGGAACCGCCCAGGTGTTAACAAATGAAGTCTGGCATCAGACCTCAAGGGGCAAAGGTACAAAAAGGATTTTGAAACCGTTACAATTTGTAGCGGTTTGAATGATGTCATCAGGTTTATCCTCCTACTGCAATTTATACAGACTTATCTTCAGTTTGTTAATTTTTGTTTATATTTGCGGTAGTTTTTACCGCTATGGCCACCAAAATAAAACAAATACTGAGTTCAACGCCACAGAATTCCCTGTATTTCTCGTCCTGGCTTGCCGATAATGGCATAGACAGGAAGGAACAGTCATTGTATGTGCGGAGCGGCTGGCTGGAGAGAGTAGCGCAAGGTGTATATAAACTGGAAGGCAGCTCGCCGACATTATATGCAGCCGTTGCCTCATACAATGCCCAACTGAAGAAATCCTGCCACGTCGGGGCGACATCTGCACTTGATCTGCGGGGTTATTCGCATTTCGTGGCAATCGGCAAGCCTCAGGCTTATCTGTTCACTTCAAGGGAGCAGAGGCTTCCATCCTGGATGACGGATCTGGAGTGGGATATGACTGTAAAGTCTTTCACGACCTCCATATTTGCCTGTGAGCAAGGGTTGGAGACTCTCGACTATCAAGGACACCAGCTGCTGATATCCGGGCCGGAAATGGCATTTATGGAGTGCCTGCATCTGGCTCCGTCCCAGTTCGCCCTGCTCGACCTGTACTATGTGATGGAAATGCTCACAACACTCCGTCCGAAACTTGTGCAGAAACTTCTTGAGTGCAGCTCATCCGTAAAGGTTAAGCGCCTATTCCTCTATATGGCGGAGAAAGCAGGCCATCAATGGTTCAAGGCTCTTGACCTTTCAAAGATAGACCTCGGTACAGGGAAGCACTTGTTTGCCGAAAACGGCAGATACATAAGTAAATACCAGATAACAATTCCAGCAGAACTTGCAGACTATGAATAAGGAATACGCACGCAAAGTTGAAATCCTCTTGAGGATAATCCCCCTTGTTACAGATGAAGGTGTGTTCGCCGTTCACGGCGGTTCGGCAATCAATCTCTTCGTCCGGGACCTGCCTCGATATTCGGTGGACATAGATTTGACGTATATCCCTCTCGAAGACAGGGCAACCAGCCTGAAAAGCATCAACGCGCATCTTGATTCCATTGCGACCAAAGCGCGTAAGGCATTCCGAGGGATGCACATCGTTGCGAAGCCGGATATCTGCAAACTGCTTTGCGAATACCAGGGATACCAGATCAAGATTGAGGTGAATCAGGCAAAAAGGGGAATCATTGGTGGAGATGTGGTAAGAATGCCGGTCTGCGACAAAGCACAGGAGGAGTTCGGCCTGTATTGCGAGACCGATATTGTCCCGATGACTTTGCTTTATGGCGGCAAGATTGCAGCCGCCCTGTCACGCCAGCATCCAAGAGATATGTTTGACGTGAAGTATATGGAGTTTCCTTTTGAAGAAACGAGAGAAGGACTCCTGTTCTGTCTTCTGAGCAGTGACAGACCAATACATGAGATGCTTGCGCCGAACCTCATCGACCAGAGGGATGCACTCGTGAATCAGTTTGAAGGAATGACAGACATTCCTTTTACGTACGGGGAGTTTGAAGAGACCAGGACAAAACTCATCAAGGACGTAAATGCTATCCTGACGCCCGATGATAAAGCGTTCCTGCTCAGCTTTGAACGTGCGGAGCCGGACTGGGATAAATTCGAGTTTGCATATTTCCAGAACTACCCGTCTGTCAGATGGAAACTGCAGAACCTTGAGAATCTTAAGGCTCACAATCCTTCCAAGTTGCAGGAAGAAGCAGACAAATTGGAGAAGATCTGCCAAACGCCTTGTTTGCCATAATTGAAATCACGTTATTAGTTTCAACGCAAATATAACACAAAAATCCCGGCCACCATTGCAGCAGCCGGGAAGTTTTTAATTACCGGTCAATCAACCTACTCGTCTTCAAGCACTGCCAGTGCAAGCATGTCGCCAGACTTCTCGCCGGTGGCCGTGTTGACGTAAAAATACTTCACGAACACCTTAGGCTTGCCCTCTGAAGGAGCGTAAGCATCCGACGAACCACGTGTTACATCCAATAACAGCGAAGTGGCAGCAACT
>JBJEBO010000240.1:0-2656 GCA_051870155.1 Candidatus Cryptobacteroides sp. | reverse complement strand
ATTAATCACTAAATATTAAATTTAAGTAACAAGCGAATGAAAAGAATAGAGTTTTTATTCACTGCAATTCTGTTGTTCCTCTTTGCTTTGCCAGGTGGGGCACAGAACATTACCGTCAGTGGTAATGTCGTTGATACAGAAGGTGTCCCTCTTATTGGGGCGACAGTTATGGTCGAAAACACCAACAACGGCACGAACACCGACATTGACGGACATTATTCTCTTACTGTGCCTTCGGATGCGAGACTCGTGTTCTCAATCATCGGATATGCTACAGTGACAGAGGAAGTCAATGGACGCAAACAGATTTCCGTAATTATGAAGGAAGATACGGAATTTCTTGATGCAACCATCGTGATTGGCTATGGTTCCGGACAGAAGATAGGCAATATCGTCGGTTCTGTAACCACTGTTTCATCTGACGAACTCGCTGACAGACCGTCAGCAAACATCGGTGACGCCCTTCAGGGAAAAGTTGCCGGACTTCAAATCTTCAACACCTCAGGAGAGCCTCAGAGCAGCGTTTCCATTCGTCTCAGGGGAGAGTCTTCACTCAACCTCAGCACTGAACCCCTCTATATCCTCGACGGAGTTCCTGTAAGTTCAGGCGTGTTTACGAGCCTCAACCCTCAGGACATCGAGAACATCTCCGTCCTTAAGGACGCTTCTTCTACGGCAATTTACGGTTCACGTGCGGCAAATGGCGTCATTTTCATCTCTACAAAGAAGGGAAAAATGGGACAGAAGCCGAGCATTTCCATCAGGGGACAATATGGTGTGTCAATGCTCACCAATTATAATATGGATATGATGAGTTCCGAGGAACTCTTCCGTTTCGAGGAACTCTGTGTTCCGTCCCTCAAGGATGATGTGGCATATCAGGCACGCAAGGCTTTCGTCCTTGGAAATGACATCAACTTCGATTGGACCTCATACCTTTTTGACCAGGCAGCACCGGTTATCCAGGCCGATGCATCCATCAGGGGAGCTTCAGAGAGGACGAACTATTATGTGTCTTTGGGATATTATTCCGAGCAGGGTACAGCCAAGGCAAACTCGGGAGTTGACCGTTTTACCTTCCGTACCAACCTTGATACACAAATCACCAAATGGTTGAAATTCGGTGCGAACGTAGCCCTCACATATTCCAAATATTCCACAATCATTACGGGATGGTATGTTCAGTCTCCTATCCTTCAGGCAGTTACCAAACAGCCGTATTATACTCCGTATGAATATATATTCAATGAAGATGGAACCATTTCTTATGGTGATGCGATGATGGTTTATCCTTGGGACAATGATATAGATCTCAACTATTATTACAAGTACAACACCAACAAAAAGGAGAATATGAACCTTATGGGGCAGACATATTTCCTCCTTACTCCTATTGAAGGTCTCACCATTCGTGCCCAGCAGGCCATCGACGGCTATGATTATGTGGGCGAGTCCATCAATATGCCATCCTATACTCCTTATACTTACAGGGGCAGGAATTCCCAGGCTATGGAAAGATATTATCAGTTGTCTTCAACCAATACGGCTGAATATCGCAAGGATTGGAACCAGGAGCATTTTATGTCCGTCCTTCTCGGTCACGAGTCATTCATCAAATATGACAAGAATTTCTCGGCAGTGGGAACTGGACTTTCCGATGACCGTATTCCTGTGTTCGGTGCCACAACGGAAATCAGCGACTGGAGCGGTGATATTATGGAATGTGCATTCAACTCATTCTTCCTGAATGCCAACTATAGCTATGGTGACCGCTATTTCTTCGATGCCTCAATCCGTACCGACGGTTCGTCACTCTTCGGAAAGAACCATAAATATGCGCTCTTCTATTCTGTGGGAGCCCTTTGGAAAATCAAGAACGAGAAATTCCTGAGGAATGTGAAATGGGTTGACGACCTCAATCTCCATCTCAGCTACGGTACCACAGGTAATGCCGGTCTCGGCAGCTGGTACGCCTCTCTCGGTCTTGTGGGCACAGGTTCGAAATACAATGGCGAGCAGGGTAAAGGTCTTGCCCAGGTTCCTAACGAGGACCTCACCTGGGAGACTGTAGCTACCCTTAACCTCCGTCTCGGCGGTCGCATCTTCGACAGACTCACTTTTGGAATCGAGTTCTATGACAAGGCTTCATACAACCTCCTTATGAACCTTCCATTCTCTGCTACGACCGGTCACTCTTCAAGTATGGGTAATATCGCGTCACTTGTGAACAGAGGAGTGGATATCGACTTCCAGCTTGACCTCATCCACAACAGGAACTTCTACTGGGGAATCTCAGCTAACGTCAACTATAACAAGAACAAGATCACCAAACTCTATCAGGATCTTGACGAGCTTGCCTTCCCGAGCTATTCTCTCAAATATCAGGTCGGCTATCCTTCATCCTATGTGTTTGCCCCGGTTCGTGCCGGCGTCGATCCTGCAGACGGTTCTCCGATGTGGTATGACCTTAACGGCAACCTCACCAAGAACTATTCTGACGACCTGATGCAATTTTGCGGAATGGATACCAACTCTCCTTGGTCAGGAGGTTTCTCAACCAACTTCTCCTGGAAAGGACTTGGCGTGAACGCTGACTTCTCCTGGATTGGAGAAAGATGGATTTTCCTTAACGAGCGTTTCTACACGATGAACCCTA
>JBJEBO010000239.1:0-2666 GCA_051870155.1 Candidatus Cryptobacteroides sp. | reverse complement strand
CACGGACTTGGATTGGATATATGCATAAAAATCTCGCAGAGGATGGGAGGATATATCTGGCTTGATCAGACCTATCACGGCGGGGCACGTTTTGTATTGACCTTACCTTTGGAGAGATGACGGCGTTATATGTCTTGTTTTGGCTTTGTGCTTTCATAGTGTTCTACACTTTTTTCGGTTATGGCATAATAATATGGATAGCCGTAAAGATAAAGGAGCGCAGATGTCCTCCGGAGACTTTCCCTGTCAAGAACGAATATCCTGATGTGACCCTTCTCATAGCGGCATACAACGAAGAGGACATCATTGCCGATAAGATGCAGAATTGCCTCAGCCTTAATTATCCAAAAGACAAGCTCCATATTGTATGGGTTACGGACGGTTCGACCGACTCCACCCCGGAACTTCTTGCCGCATATCCCGAAAATACCGTACTCCACACTCCGGCACGCTCCGGCAAGACCGAGGCCCTTAACAGGGCTATGAAATATGTGGATACACCATTTGTAGTGATGACAGATGCCAACACAATCCTTAATGAGGGCTCTATCTATTTGCTAATAAGGAAATTCGATAATCCGAAAGTCGGATGTGTCGCAGGGGAGAAAAAAGTACTTTCAATCGGGGATAACGCCGCGGCGACGGAAGGTCTATATTGGAAATATGAGTCTTTCCTTAAAGACCTTGACGACCGATTGAATTCAGCAATGGGAGCTGCCGGCGAACTGATTGCCATCCGAAGGGAGCTTTGGGCTGATATTCCTGCGGGGACCCTCGGAGACGATATGTTCATATCTATGGGAGTCATTCGCAAAGGTTATAAGATTGCCTATTGCAAGGAGGCATACGCTATGGAGAGTCCTTCTGCAGACATTACCCAGGAGCGTAAACGCAAGGTGAGGTTGGCCGGATGCGCAGTTCAGAACGTCATCACCCTCAGGGACTTGATGAACCCGTTCAAATACGGTCTGTCTGCCTTCCAATTCGTTTCCCATCGAGTCTTGCGCTGGGTCCTAACCCCATCTTGCCTCATCCTTCTTCTTCTCTCAAATTTTCTGATGCCTTTCTTCGGAACTCCGATATTCTATCATATAGTCCTGCTTCTCCAATTGCTCTTTTATCTTGCAGCCCTTGCGGGGATGATTCTGGATAAAAGCGAGAAGGCCGGCATATTGAGGGTTCCATATTATTTTCTGTTTACCAATTTCACGACATTCGCCGGAGTTGGCTACCTTGTCCGTAACAAAGGCAATGCAGCGTGGGAAAAAGCAAGACGAAAATGAAACGCATAATCATCATCTCAGCAATCATTCTGACTCCCATAGCGTTGGTTGTCCTTTATCTTCTTATGTTGAACAGCCGTCCGGGGAAACCCGGCCCTTTGCCTGAACATTCGGAGCAGGAATTGAGGGTTGGGGCATTGAATATAGCCTGGCTGGGATTCAACAAAGATGCACGGACAACAGCATCGGTGCTTGCTGAGAGCGCGGTTGAAAATGCTCTGGATGTCATCCTTCTCCAGGAATACAGGGAGCATTGGCAATTCGATGAGAAGGAGTTTGCCGCCGTTTTCAAAAAGGATTACAAATATGTGTCTATAGAAGGAGAATGTGCCTGCATATCGAAATATCCCATCACATCACACAAAAGAGTGAAATTCGAGGATTTTTCCGACAGTTTTTCCGATATCCTCATCTCTGTTCCCGGGAAAAGGACGGTAGAAATCTTTGCAGTACACCTTATGAGCACAGGATTGAACAATTTTACTGATGGAAGGATTCCTGAGGATGTTGCAGGAGTTGGGGCGATTGGTACTTTCTTGGGAAATTCAGACATAAGAAAGAATCAGGCTGTGTCGCTTTCCCGCAGGGTGGAGCGCACCCTGAATCCTCTCATCATCGCAGGAGACTTCAACTGCATACCATACGCGACTCCATACAGAAAAATGACTTCGGTATCTATGAAGGACAGTTTTCTTGAAGTTGGACACGGTCCGGGGGCAACTTACCGTCGGATGGGAAATCTTTTCAGAATAGACTATATTTTCCATAATTCCGATTTGGAGTGTATCGACAGCAGAATTATCGATGATGAAATCAGCGACCATAAAATGGTGGTGTCGTCATTCGTCTTTTCAACGGAGGTGGAATGAGACCGGAGGTAAGCGTAATCATTCCTGTTTATAATACTCAGGATTATGTGGCAGAGGCTGTCCGGAGTGTGTTGGACCAGAGCCTTGGAAATGTTGAGGTTATTGCTGTGGATGACGGCTCCACGGATGGAAGCCTCGATGTGCTGAAGAGTTTCGGGGACAGTATCAGAATTTTTTCTAAGCCCAATTCGGGGCAGGCGGATGCTCGTAACGCAGCACTGGAGATTGCCACAGGAGAATTTGTCTATTTTATGGACAGCGACGATTGGATAGGTCCCGATACCTTGAAAAAATGTGTGGAAAAATGTCGGGAGGAAAATCTGGATTTCGTTTTCTTCGATGCAGTCTCTTTTGGTGCAGATTTCGATTCTGCATCTTGCCCGTGGTTTGACTACCACAGGTCTTCTTCCTATACGGCTCCTGCAGATGGCTGCTCCGTGATGCTTGATATGCTCTCCAAAGGGCTTTACAGATGCTCCGTTTGTATGTGCCTTTTCCGCAGGGATTTTATAGG
>JBJEBO010000238.1:0-2679 GCA_051870155.1 Candidatus Cryptobacteroides sp. | reverse complement strand
TACAATGTAAAGAGGAGAGTTGTCCTGTGTGATGGAACCACCTCCACGAACACGGATTTTGACATCGGCATCCGGATCACCCTCTGTAGTCACTACCGACACACCGGCCATCTTTCCGGAAAGAGCCTGGGAAACCGTAGTCACAGGTTGCTCGACGAGAGCGTCCGCTCCAACGGATGTCACAGAACCCATCAAGTCGCGACGTTTAACCGTCGCATAACCGATGACGACTGTTTCATTAAGGAAATTCGCATCTTCCTCCAAAACAACATTGATTGTCATTTCCGATCCGATGACAACGTGCTTGGTCGCCAGTCCGATGCAAGAGAAAACGAGAGTTTTGCCATTGGCGTCAGGAACATCGATGGTATAAGCACCGTCAATATCCGTCGATACACCTATGGTCGTGCCGTCAACAATGACGGAAACGCCTATGAGCGGAAGCCCGTCAGCGTCCGTGACGACTCCGCTGACCTTCTGGGCAGAGGCAGTGAAAGCCGCCAGGAATAGCCCCAAGACCAGCAACGAAATCTTGTACGTCAGATTTTTCATAAAAGAATTCTTTGGTTATTATATCAGTTGTTAAATAGTCAATGTGGTTGCAATGGTGCCGTTTTGGGATTTCCGTCCACGGTAACGGCAGCACTGCCTATAATTCAGTTTGCGAAAATAATATATCCCCCTCACTGAAGAGGGGAAATTTTATCGCAATGTTTGTATTTTTTACCAGTTATGAGATTTTTGTATATGAACCGCCCTCATTCTGTTTCGCAACTATCTCACGTACAATGTAATGCAAATACATTTCAAGGTTGGTATATCTGCCGTAAATATCGAGTTTTTTTGCATTTCCATCAGCCGCGTCATTTTTGTCCAAGCCAAATTCGTCCTCAAACCAGTCAGGAATTCCATCTCCGTCAGTGTCTGTAACTGACGCAGTTTCCTCGGAAGTGGCTTTGTATTCCGGCCATCCACCCACTGCCGAAGGAGTGTCGATTATACCACCGGTAGAACCGTTGCCACCATCATTAACAGTAGCTGTGCCGCTCAAGGCATCAGAACATACCCTCTTGTCAACGGCATCCCTCCTGAGCGAAGCCCCACCGTAGTCGCAGATAAGTTTGAAAGAAGATGAAGCTGAATGGGTAGTGGTATAGATGGACTCCCCTTTCGGACCGGAAAGTTTGAATTGAGCCATTTTGAGAGTCTGATAATTGGCGTATGAAGAACCGTCGTGCCAATAAACCATTGAAACATCGTTCTTCGCATCAGGATATGCAGTGTGGACATTGCCTATCATATAAACCTCAGGATATTTGTCGGCATAGACTGTACCTGATTTGGTATAATAAGCATAGGCATCAAGAAAATATTTGCGATCTTTGGATGCCGGTCCAGGTTTGTAATAGTTATTTACCATATTGAACCAGCCATTCTCTCCTCCGTAAGTGGAGTTGGAGCCCCAGTTGTAAATGGAATTGCATCTGAGATCTACATTTCCCCTGTTGGTTGAAATATAGTCTCCATAAATCTGAGGATGATCTATTCGAGGATTTCGGCTATCGTGGTCGGCAAGCAGGTTGTGATGGAAAGAAGCATCCTTTCCTCCCCAGATTCCTCCATAGCCGTGTTCACCCTTGTCGTGGACAGAAACCCTGAGGCTTTCAGAAAGGATACACCATTGGAGGGTGAAATTGCAGTTGGCATAGAAAGATGCACATTCATCAATAGACCAGGACATTGAGCAATGGTCAATTATTATATTGGAATGGTATCTTCCCCAGATTGTATCGGCTCCGTCGCTCGCCGAAACATCGCCAAGACGGAAACGGATATATCTTATAATTACATTATCCGCATTTATGACGGTAGAATAATTTTTGATGCAGATTCCGTCACCAGGTGCAGTCTGTCCCGCTATCGTAACATCCCCTTTGGAAATCTTAAGTTCGGATTTGAGTTCGATTATTCCGGCAACATCAAAAACGATAGTCCTTGCTCCGGACTGATTCAAAGCATCCCTGAGCGAACCGGCACCAGAATCATTCAGATTGGTGACGTGGAACACCTTGCCTCCACGTCCTCCTGTAGTGTACATTCCGCCACCCTCTGCGCCAGGGAATGCAAGAGCGACAGCGTTCTGGTCCTCATAGGAAGGAATCATCAATTTGGCATAAGCATCTGTAGGCACCGGTACAGGTTCTGGATCCGGATCCGGGTCTGGATCTGGGTCTGGTTCCGGCTCGGTAATTCCTGCCACTACCGACAAAGGCTGGCAATAATCAGAAGAAACTTTTCCTTTCAGAGCCTTAACCTTGACCTTATATTCCGTCCCGTTTGTCAGTGCGTCGAAAGAAACCTTCGGAGCAGTTGTATTCAACTGTTTGAAAAGCGAACCATCAGCAAGTTCCATTCTTGAAGCATAACCGTCAGCCCCTTCAACTTCAGACCAGGTGAAAGTCATAGTTGTCCCGTCATTATAGGTGAGGGTGAGATTCTTGGGCACATCAACGGTTTCGGCTGACAGGTCCTCACTTCCTTTTGCTATGCAAGAGAAAGCGACAGCAAGAACAACAAAGAAGTTAAAAATCCGTACAAAAGTATGTTTCATATTTGTAATCCTTTATTTTTCAAGTTTTTCCATTTTTTCCGGGCGGAACGGGGTTGGGCGGGGAATGC
>JBJEBO010000237.1:0-2680 GCA_051870155.1 Candidatus Cryptobacteroides sp. | reverse complement strand
CGGCTCACACCGAGTTGCTCGGCGATTTTCCTCTCCGCTGGGAGTCTGTCGCCGGGAAACAGCCGTCCGGAGTCCAGGAGAGACCGGATGTGCCTTATAACCGTGTCTACTTGTGTCGAATGGTTTGGGGTTGCCATCAGTTTCATAAAATGCGCACAAAAATAGTTAATAAAACCAATTTGACCAATTTTTCTGAAAAAAAATTGAAAATGTCATTTCGACTGAGCGCAGCGAATGGAGAAATCTTTTCCGATTGCAAGTAACAAGATTTCCCGACCCGCTGCGCCCGTTCGAAATGAATGAATTAAAATAAATTAAGAGAACAATGTTCCGCCGTTGATGTCGATGTTGGTGCCTGTCAGGTATGACGACTCGTCACTTGCAAGGTAGCAGACGAGGTCAGCCACTTCTTTGGCCTCACCCTCGCGGCGCAGCGGAGCCGTGTTGTGGAGGTTGATGCGGGCCTCAGGCTTGGTGAACCTGTCGTGAAATGAGGTGTTGATCATACCAGGTGCAAGGGCGTTGACGCGGATTCCCTGAGGGCCGAGTTCCTTTGCCATTGCGCGTGTGTGGCACATTACGGCAGCCTTTGCAGTCGCGTAGATTGATGCGCCTGGTCCGCCGCCGTCGCGGGCTGCCTGTGAGGAAAAGTTGATGATGGAACCGCCTGCAGGCATCATAGGAACAACCTCCCTTGTGCAGAGGAACACGCTCCTCATATTCACATCCATCAGGAAATCGTACCAGGCCTCATCCTGCTCAGTGATGAGTTTCCTTCCGACGATTCCTCCGACGACATTCACGAGGATGTCAACCTTTCCGCCGTAAGCCTCGGCTGCCTTTGCGAAGAGATTCTTCACCTGGTCGGCCTTTGTCATATCGCCCTGGACAGCAATCGCCGTGCCGCCCTCTTCCTCAATCATCTTGAGGGTCTGCTGCGCGTCAGCCTCATTGTCGAAATAGTTCAGACATACCTTTGCTCCTTCTGAAGCAAGTTTGACAGAGATTGCCCTACCGAGGTCGCGGGCTCCTCCCGTAACTACAGCTACTTTTCCTTCCAATCTTTTCATAATCAAAAAATATTAAAGGTTAAATATTACTAAGGTGTTTATGCTCTTTATGTTATATATATTTATATATACTATATATTCATATAAATATGACGAAACCCCTATTTCGTCTGCTGCTCGATTTTACCGCCGAACAGGAAGATGCAGCCGAGGCTGAGCGGAACCAGAAGCGCTCCCATAATGAAGAACGGCAGCCAGTTGCTTCCCCTTGTGAGGAAAGGAACGAGGAAAATCGAGATGATGGTTCCGACAGTCGCGGCGGCACCGCCAAGACCGGCAAGGGAACCGACGTTCTTTCCTGTGTAGAGGTCGGAGCAGAGGGTCTGGATGTTGTTCATCGAGAACTGGTAACCGCAGAGAATCACTGCCATCAGGACCACGGCCGTGTAGGCGTTGGATGTGAATGCCACAACGACGAGAGCCGGCAGGGTCAGGCAGGCACCGAGCACAATCGAACATTTGCGTGCGAAATTCACGCTCCTGCCCCTCTTGATCAGGTAGCCGGAGAACCAGCCCCCGGCAAGGGAGCCGATGGCTGCGCCGACGTATGGAACCCAGGCGGTCATACCGATGTCCTTCACGTCAAAGCCATAGACATCAAAGAGATAAATAGGCAGCCAGGTGACGAACATCCACCAGATCGGATCGAGGAAGAACCTGCCGAGGATGACTGCGTAGCTCTTCTTGTTTGCAAGAATCTGACCCCAGGAGAGAGCCTTGTCGTCACAGACCTTGCACTCGGGCTGGCCGGAGATGATGTGCTCCTTTTCCTCGTCGGTGATCCAAGGATGCTCCTTCGGACCTTTCTTGTTGATTATCAGCCAAGGGATTATCCAGAGGATGCCAAGGGAGCCGATAATCACGAATGTCAGTTTCCAGCCGCAAATCGTGTAAAGAAGGGCGATGATGATTGGTGAGAGAATCGCTCCCACGGAGGCACCGGCATTGAAAAGTCCCTGTGCCATTGCCCTTTCCCTCTGGGGGAACCATTCCGCATTGCTCTTTGTCGCACCCGGCCAAGGTCCGGCCTCACCGAGTCCGAGGCAGGCCCTCAGGCCGCAGAGTGACTTCACTCCGGAAGCCAGGCTCGTGCAGGCATCGGCGATTCCCCAGACAAGCACGGAGGCCACGAAACCGCGTCTCGTGCCGATTTTGTCGTAAAGCTTTCCCGAAAGCATCTGGGAAATGCCGTAGGCCACCATAAAGAACATATTGATGTAGGCGTAGAGCTCCTTGCTCTTTGTCTTGAACTCGTCATCGGTAAGTCCGTCTGCATCAATCAGTCCAAGGCTCTCAACAATCCCCTGCCACATTATAGCGAGGGTGTTCCTGTCGAGGTAGTTTATGATGGTGATGGCGACGATCATTGAGATGACCCACCACCTCAGTCCTTTTATCTTCATCTCGTGAACTATTTTTTGAGGAAATCAGCCCTGTGTGGAGAGAAGACGTCAATCAGAACACCTTCTTCGAGGCAGACACAGCCGTGAAGCTCGTCAGGAGCGACATAATAGCCGTCGCCGGGACCGAGCACAGCGGTCTTGTCACCGATCTTGAGCTCGAATTTGCCGCTTGCCACGTATGTTGCCTGGCTGTGGAAATGCTCGTGG
>JBJEBO010000236.1:0-12213 GCA_051870155.1 Candidatus Cryptobacteroides sp. | reverse complement strand
TATTATAAATACTTTTGTGTCGGAAATAGTTCCATATAACGACAATACATTAAAACAGGAGAATTTAATTATGAGAAGCATCACAACTTTTGACCTTCAGTATGCACACAGGTTTTATGGTTTCCAGGGCGAGGCACAGTACCTCCACGGACACACCGGCGTCCTCACAATAGAGGTTGAAGACAGCGTTAACGCAGGTGTAAATATGGTATATCCTTGCAACGAAATCCAGAAAGTGGCTTGGGATCTTTTGAAAAACTTCGATCACGCACTCATCCTCAGGGAGGACGACCCACTTCTTCCGGCCATTCTCGACGTTTATGAGAAACAGGGCATCAAGAACGGTCACCCTCAGAACAAGATGAAAGGAGAAGCATTCAAGACTGAACTTGCTACAGCATATCCTGATGCACGCCTTGTAGTCACCAAAGAGACTATGACTGTAGAAGGTATGATTAAAATTGTCTATGATTTGCTTAAAGACAAGCTCAACATTGCGAAAATCACTTTCACCAGCGGTGTAAATGCAGCATCTTGCGAATTTGATTCAAGGAAAGAGATTGACCGTTGTCCTCTTTGCGGAATCGCCCTCGATGAGAACGGCGTATGCCCTAAATGCGGCTATCGCAAATAACGTCCCTTGATTTGGATGGTGAAATAAAAAATGTGCAACCGGAAAACCAGTTGCACATTTTTTATTTTACAGGTATTTCACTACAGCGTGAATACACGGAAACATCCTCCGGATCGTCCATAGCAGTCCAAACCATTTTGTCTGCCGTCAAGGACACTGAATAACGATGTCCCCACTCCCCTATTCCATAATCATACTCTCCTCTGATGACCGAACCGCTTACCTCATCCTCATAAATGGCAAAACGACCTGTCAAATGCCTTGCAGAAAAACTGTCAAGATTCTGATAAAGGTTGAACCTGGCATCTTTCCTAATAAATTCAATATAAACATAAGCACCCTCTGTCAATGGAGAATCTTTCCAGGATACAAGTTCCCAATAGCCAGAGAGATTATTGGCATTTACTTCAAGATACTGCACTTCCGGTTCAGATTCCTTTGTACAGGCAATGCTGCCCATAAATGCGCAAAAAAGAGATACGACCAGAACAATTCGAATTATATGTTTCATATATCTTATATTTTTCAATTAATTGATATCATTCAATCTCAACCGTGATGACCGCCTTTGACGGAGCAACACCTAAATTACTGAGCATCAAAGGAAAGACCTTATTTTCATTCTTTCCACCCGGTTTATATCCTATAACAAGTTCGCCTTCAGTTCCAGGCTCAATTACCGACGGCTGCGAACTGAAAGTAAGCCATCCTGGAAGGACTCCTTTTTCAACAGACACCCTCAGGGGCTTGTCGCCGGCATTGAGGACAGGGATATATTCAACCGATTCCACCCCTTTCTCAAAACGTACTTCATTTCTGCGTAGCATCAAGTTCCCGAAACTTACAGGAAAAGATGCCGATCTGTCACTACCGGGACTAACCTCAGCCAATATTTCAAGGATAGCAGAAGGTCTCGTGGATGAAGTATATACCATTATCTTCCTGTCAAATCTTCCCGGATGTCCCTTCGGATCATAAAACACTTCCAAAACTGCTTCAGCCCCCGGAGCAACCGTCCTCGGAGATACCATCGCCTTTACACAGGAACAAGTTGTCGTGATATTCAGCACCGTAAGAGCCTTTTCCCCGATGTTTCTGAAAGCGAACTCCACCTTTGCCGGAGAATCATCCTCGTTCATAGTCAACTTGACGGAAGTTTTGTCAAAAGACAAATAAGAGGAATCCTCAGAAAGCATTGGCGCCGATACGCTGTCAAGCCTCTCACGCGGTATGATTTTTATCTGGGCGGAGAGAGGGTTCACCGATGCCCAAAAGCATACTAGCAGTACAACCAACAATGTCCTGAAGGAATCCATATCATTAAAGCCATCCGTCCGACGATGCGTTTCTACGTACTGTCACTGCAATCTTCTGGCTGTCAGCCCCTGCCACAGACACTACAGCGGAAGTAAGCCCTTCTTTCTTTCCTTTGAAGATAAGCTTGCCGTTTACATATTCTGCGGAAGCAATTTCAGGATCATCGAACTTGACGCTGTAAGTGCCCTCTACTCCTCTGAAATACATCGAAGGTATCAATGTCACTGTTCCTTCAGGAGCCACATAAATGTTCGGGAAAGAAAGAATCGGGACATCAGCCCCTTCTACAGCTTTGAGAAGTTTGAATGCATTGGCCTGACCTGTGCCCATCTTGCCCTTATAACTGGACTTATTTATCTGCATTGGCTGGGCATCGCCCAAATCAACCACATATTTGTAATACTTCTTCGGACCCGACATATATGCATCTATTTCGGTCACTGAAGAAAGCAAGAGCTCTTTGAACTGGTCTGCTGTGAAGTGCTTGTGAAGCTTTGCCGCATAGGATAATCCCAAAGCTGCAACACCGGAAACGTGAGGACAAGCCATTGATGTTCCTTCCATATAACCATATCCGCTTTCAGCCACATTGTAAGGAAGGGTTGACAGGATACATCCCGGTGCTCCACGCATCTCTCCGGTACCATAATCATAATAATAGTCCTGGTCTCCACCAGGAGCGCTTATGCTTGTTCCAAAACCGTAATTGGTATAAACGGCAGGGGTAAAGTCGGCTGCTGTAGCCGCCACTGAAACATAATCAGGATATGCTCCCGGGTAACCGGCAGCGGCAGCATTTTCATTGCCTGCGGCGAACACTGCAATTCCACCTTCTATCACTCCATTTGGGGAGCCGGCATTATGGATGAAATAATCCAAAGCCATCTTTTCAAGAGGATTTCCGGACTCCCATTCATCATCATCAACATAATTAGGAAGCCACTCAAAAGGGTTTGCTGCACCTGACACATAACCCCAACTGCACTGGAGGATGACGGCACCGTTGTCTGCGGCATATTTGATTGCCTGGACTTCCGATAATACAGTACCGGCAAGATTACCGGAGAAAATTTGGCAGGACATTATCTTGACTCCCGGATTCTGTTCGTCACCACCGGCAATTGAACGGATGCCTGAACCAGTATTCCTTGCAGCTATAACTCCGGCAACGTGGGTTCCGTGTCCGGAATCATAAACGTCATCATAAGAGATGATTCCTGTCCCACGGGCAAAATTATATCCGTAATAGTCTCCGGCATAACCGTTGCCGTCATTGTCATCGTGAGAGCGGTAGATTTCCCCCTCATTCACCCACATACTTTCACGCAACTGTGGATGTTCAAGGGCGACACCTTCGTCGAGCACCGCAACGATTATTGACGGATCGCCTTTTGTAAGTTTCCAAGCTTCTGCCACCTGCACATCAGCATCCTTCACTGATTTTTCAGCAAAAAGGTCTCCGTTATTAACCAGATTCCACTGTTTGCCAAAAAGGTCCGTAGCAGCTGCTTTTACCTCAGGAAGAAGAGGATATGACTTACCGGAATAAGCTTTCTTTATCGTTCTGTTGAATTCGACTCTGCTAACTTCTCCGAGAGCAGAAAGATCGGACGCAACTTTTTCTGCAGGGATATCCTTGTCGAATCTCACGAGATACCACCTGTGAAGCCCCGACTCCCTTGTCCTATCCTCATTTCTCGGATCCACAGGGAAAACCCTGCTGAGATGGTATGCACCGGCAATGTCAAGAATCCTGTCAACTGAAAGGACTCCTGAACGGTCTGAAGGTTCCCCGCTTTTGGTCAAAGGGCTGTTTTCTATAATCTCAGCCACATCCGGAGTGAAGCAGACAAGCAGTTCACCACCAACGGCATCTTCTCCAGTTGGAACCTGGATTTCATTCTCCTCAGGAAGTTTCGTTTCATCCTTGCTGCAGGAAATGCCCAGCAGCGAAACGGCTGCCATAGCCGCAAAAAAAGCTTTATATCTATTCATCTTCTTCAACTTCAAAAGGATTTTTCTTCTTGCCTTCATAGAATTCATAATAATAGTCCCAGTTCACAGGTTCATTAACAAAACCTGCCTTGGTGCCGTCCGCATAAGTGCCCTCCTGGTCGAAAACGAGGATGAACGGCGCCCAACTGTCAAGGGACGGATGGTAGAGGAGCCAGTCTGGAAGTCTTCCTGAAAGACGGTTTGCATTAATGCAGAGCCATTTCATATTCGGCAGCACCTTAGGTGTGCCGACAAGTGCACGTGGAATGGTGTCACACTGCAGGTCAGCTTCCGTATATTTCACAGGATAGTCGTCCATAGACGGAATCTCACCGTGAAGATAATTCACTGACAACACAAGGGTGTCAAGATTGTCCCATTCAAGCAAAGTTCTCGGGAAAGTCTCCTCTTCAATAAAACCTCCAACATCCTTGATAACGGAATTGCTCAAGTCATAAATGGCACTTCTCTGATTCGCATTGAGTACAAGGGAATGAAGAGCCGGGAAATTACTCTGACTGAGGACAGAAGGCAACTTCTGGAAATTGTTTCCACTAAGATTCAGATATTCAAGATTCTTGAGTTTATTGAAATCCTTATGAAGGGAAACAAGTCCGTATGAGAATATTGTCAGCCTCTTGAGTTGTGTGAGCATTGTTATGTACTCCCCACAATCCAGATTCTTCATAAATGTATTTGTATTACTGAAGAAGACCAACTCATCTGCCGCAGTAAGATATTGTACTTCATAAGGAAGGGATTCCTCCGTAGCCATAAAAATGAATTTGGCAGATCTCACACGACCTTCCTTATCAGGAGTATATCCCTCGTCTGATTCTTCCCAAACTTGCACATTGCTCCAAGACTTCATAGGCTGGGACGAGTCCCAGGTAATCATACAGTTAAGGGACCTGTTCACAGCAAGCAGAGCAACAGAGTCTCCTGCTGCCGTACCTACATCGATTTTCTCTGCCGCAGCCTGACCGATGCTCAAAATATCATTGACAGCAAGCTCCACTTCCTCAACTGGACGGAACGTAATTTCAGCAGACCTGTTTTCTGGTTTGAAATTCTGGCTCCAATCGAATTGAAGCCTGACCTTCCTCGGTCTTGCACCCCTGTCAAGATTGATTTTTGGCTTTTCACAAGAGAGCCAGTTGCGTGCCCCGTCCGGAATCACCACTTCGAATGGCACATTTGCAAGAACCTCAACCTCAAACGAACGTTTGCCATAGTCGGCATAGTTTGCCAAAGATACCTCCCGGGAAGATGGAAGGATGATACAACGGTCAAAACCATCCTGAACAACATCGAAGTCCATCTTCTGATCCGTATCAAGATTTTGGATTCGGATTGAGCCTTGTCTTGGTGTGAATGTCAACGAGCTGTCAACAATAATCCTACATTCTGCGGAACCGTTTCCGTTTGCAGGCGAAACTGTTATCCACGGCTGCTCAGTCGTAGCAATCCAATGCTGGGCTGAACTCACATTAACGGATAGGATTCCGCCTTCGGGACCAATCTCCAATTTAGAGGCATCCACGTTGAAATCGATTTCCGGTTCAACGCAGGAGGCTGCCGCAATCAGAGTAGCCAATATGAAAAATATCTTTCTGTATGGTTTCATAATCTGCATTTTCTGTTTATTGGAGCATATAATCACAATTGATAATGTTCTGCGTCTTATCATAAATCAGATAATAAGCACCTGAAAGATAGGCATAGCAAATATCTGAGGCATCAAAGACTATATTCGGATTATCACTGATTTCAAGGAAATAAATGAGAGTTGAAATCGTATCATTTATTGTCCTGAGGTCATTTGATCCGATATAGAAGCCTCTGAGACCCTTATGGTTGTAAAGACCCGTAGGCCATTCCCTAAGGCAACGTCTTCCTTCCTGATCCCTCTGTCCCCTGATTGCAAAGACAGTTAGGTAGGCACAGTCAAGAGGCTCCCACGGGAATTTGGAGAAGCAGTTGTATGAGAGTTCAAGTCCGTAAAGATAAGGAAGCGCTACTGCATTGAATTCCTTCGGAAGATCTGACAAATTATTGTATGACAAGTCTAAAGAAACCGTATTCACTACCTTGTCACCTTTGAATGAACCTTCAGGAATCTCATCAAGAGAACAAGCCCTGAGGTTGATGTAGCTTACGATTGAAGATGACTCTGCAAGGCATTTCGGGAATTTGGTGAGCTTCGGGTTGTTTGCCAAAGTCAATGTATTGACATTCAATCCTCTGTATCCGTTACCCTCGTTCTGGAAACCAGATATATCATTGAAGGAAAAATCAACGGTTCCCATAATATAGACGCTCTTTGACGAGAAGATGTCAGGCACTTCTGTAAGTTTGTTATATGAGAAACTGAGGGTTTCAACATCCTCGATTGCACAGAACCAGCCATTCTCGTCAACAGGAATGGATGTAATCTGATTATGGTCAAGATACAACTGGACAGGGGCGAAGTCCTTGCCCGGAGCCTCAACCTCAACAATCTGGTTGTATGCAAGGTCAAGCATTCCGAGTTTCTTCATATTAGCCAGTTCTTTCGGGAAACGAGTCAAAGTGTTCTCCCTGAAATATAGAATCTGGATTTTTTCGCGGGACGGTCCCTTCGCCAATGCAAGGAAGCCCTCATCTGCCGAAGATCCCCATTGCTTGTTATTCGAGAGATTGAGCATCACAAGGTTCGGCATTTTTGCAAGGACCATTGGGAATGAACTCATCTTCGGACAGTTGTAAAGTTCAAAATCTGTCAGAGACTCAAGTTGTTCGAATTCGTCTGGCAATGAAGCGAGTTCACCGTTGGCGATATAGAGAGTCTCAAGTTTCTTGAGGTTTCCTATAGCCGGGTCGATAGCAGTAAGTCCGTTGCACAATTTTCCGTAAACAAGGTCCATCTGGACAATCTGCTTTTGGGCTCCAGTCTTCTTGTCTATGAGTTCACTCTCGGAATATTTGTCATAAAGTGCAATCTCTGGAATTGAAATTCCTTTTTCCTTGAGGGCACGGGCAATCGGCTCGCTCATCTGTGTCGCAGGATGGATTGTGTTCAGATAATCCTTGTGCCTTTGGAACCTGTTCACAGAATTGGAACCGGGAGCGATTGAAGGATCGTATTCAAGAAGGTTGTTATCGTTGTGAGTACCGAGATACAATTCAACAAGTTCAGTAAGCTGTCCGATTGCAGCAGGAATAGCTCCCCTGAAGCCGAAATCACTTATGTTTATAAGCGCCACCCTTCCGTTTGAATGTAGTTTTACGCCCGGCTGGTCTCCCCAGAGATCCGGATCCTTATTGAAATTCCAGTTTGCTCCCGCAGGAAAATCTTCGCCGGAATAATACCAGTGTTCACCATCAAGAGCCTTCCAAATTTCATAAAGAGCATAATAGTCCCTGATGTATTCGTCAGCCTCATTGAGTGCTACAGGGATGGTTGCCTCCGTGGTTCTGTTGTCTTTTACCTCAAAGGTAGTCGCAGATGGGGAAGAATTGCTTTCAAGAAGCATCTTGTCCGAAGAATAGGTGGAATATGATACAAGGTCATAAACTGCAGCCTCCATAGTTACAAGAGAATCGCAGGTCAGGAATGATGTCCTGTAACCGAAATGGTCCGGTTCGCCGGCAAAGTCCTGGGTAAATGTAACAGGCAGTTTTTCAAAAGTTTTTCTCCTTGCTCCCAATTTCACGGTAAGATCCACATATTTCACTTCATCGAAGGTATATTCCCTTGAAGCCGCTTTCGTTACAGGATTGTCCTTGAAATCGGACATATCTTTCGTAAATATGAACTGCACCTTCCCTCTCGGTGTTACAGAAACCGCTATATCCTTAACAGTGAGTCCGCCCTCCACTACTGTGAAAGGAGAATCATCCGAAGGCACACCCTCATAGATCAGTTCATCGAGCTTGTCATAAAGCGAATAGGTCACAAGCACATAGTCCCCTGCAAGAAGCTTCAACTTCTCTGCCCTGAGGCCATATTCGGCTGCCTCGTCAGAAGCCGCAGTCAGGGTAAGCGTCTGAGCAAGAGTCACATTACCGTTCATAAGAGTGACTTTCACCTTATATGCCTCCCTCAAATAGTCCAATTCAGACTTGATTGCCTTTGTGGAAGGTTCATAAGATGCTTCCTTGTAAAGTTTGAACTGTACATAGCCATAATCCCTGGTCCTGTTGTCCACTTGCTCCGCGACGGAACAGGATATTAGGAACAAGGTGGCGATGGCAGCAATGAACTTCAATGAATTTTTCATATATTGCATCATAATCATCAAATATCGAGTGTGCAGACAAGCACGATAATCACTTCACCTTTAGAATTGTAGAACAGGATATGTCCCCTGCTGTACTGTTTTGCATCCATCTTAACGTGAAAACTTGAAGAATTGCCTTCGTATGAAATCCAAGTATCTCTGGCTGACACGGATGCGAATGACGGGGTCTTGAGCATCGGGGTATAACCGCATTTGCCGTTCTGATAGAAATACCTGAGCTCATACACCGGTGCTCCATATTCCTTGAACTGGTCAAATAGAGGTCCGGAAACATACTTTTTGAGTTCTGCTCCTTCTACGAGTTGCGGATATTCAAATTTCAGGTCCCAGGTATTCGGATTTGAAGGATCGCTGATGTCGTCCTCCTTCTCATCTCCACCCTGTGTCTCCTTCCCATCCTGGGAAATCACAGTACAAACATATTTTTCAAAATCAGGAGAGAATCCGTTGCCGGCAGCATTCAACAAATCCCTTTCAGCAGTAAATCCTGCAGGCATTGCAGAAGCAGGAAGAGCAAGGAGATAGAGTTGTCTGGCATTCTCTGAAAGATTCTCAGACATTTTGAAACTGATTCTCCTTGACTGAATCACTTCATTTGAAGTAATATCCCACATTCCCAAGGTCAATGTAACGCCAGAAACGTCCGAACCGGCCTTCCAGCCACTTTCCAAAGCCTCGACTACGAATACCCTCGATCCGTTAACGGATGTGATATCCCCAAAGATGCCGCCATCAACGTATGAGTCACCCATCTCGTTATAATACTGTCCTGCAGCATTGAAATGAGCCTCCGATGCAATTTCAACAAGGAAATAATCTCGGCAAGGAGGAATAGTTAGTGGGTATGTCACCGTAAATGAAGAATTTGAGGCATCGCAGAAGACGAGGTTTCCTGTGTCACCATCAAGAGGATATTTCGCGCCATTGCCAACAATTCTCAACTCAGTTGCGACACCTGCCTTACCTTCCGTATGCGTCAATTCCGCCCAAGCAGGACAATCATACAGCACCCACTCGAAATTGGACTCAACTTTTATAGGAAGAGAGAATCCTGTGAGTCCCTCAGGCCAAAGCATTGATAGTGACTCTGACGGAGTTTCAACATAAGAATATGCGAAATCACCATCAGAAGCATTCAGGAAATATCCATCTTCATCAACCTTGCAAGAATAGACTGCAAATGAACGGATCTGAGCCACCCTCTGGAGTTCAGCGATAATCTTTGTTTCGCCTCCCATTGAAAGTGAGACCTCACATACAGGAGTCTGGTCGAAATCCTCCCGTTCTGAAAGGCAGATCTCCACAGACACCTTACCTGCCTTTCCGCTGAGCCTATAAACTTTCTGACTTCCATCTTGAATCCAGAACCAGGATGCCAATGAAGTAGGTACTGTCACTTCCCAATCCATATTGGCGTCGAAAGAAAGTGTCTTGGTCTCGCCAGAATTCATCTGGGCCACAACCTTCTCAGGGAAAACTGGTTTTTCAGGAGTTTCGGGATCATTTCCGTTGTTCGGATCATCCTTAATATCGGGTTTTGTGCAGCCAAAAGTCAAAGCTGATACGACTGCAATAAATGTCAGAGTTCGTCCAAATATCTTCATTGCCTTAATCATTTTCAATTAATTATCCAGATTTTAAAGACCTTCTTCCCTGTGGAGTCTCTCTGCCTCTTCCTCACTCACCCATTCAAGGACATTGTAAAAATTACCTACAGTACCTATCGGAGAACCGAGATCCTCGACATAAGCCTTTATCCATAGCGCCACATAATTTTGGCAGGTATTGAAATATGATGGATAAAGGGTGCTGTGAGTCACAAGAATCTTGTCATCTCCATAAGCGATTCCAAATACCGATCCCTCATCACTAAGCACCTGAACTTCAGGCAGAGTTACTATTGGATTGAGAGGATCTGACGAATCGAACGTAAGTTCAACATCATAGCCGTCATAAAGCAGTCCGCGGCATATTATAGTATTTTCCTTCTCTGAAGGCTCAGTCTTGATGAGCCTCTGATAACTTCCAGTAAGAGAATACTGGTATAGAAACATAGATGTCACTACTGCGTGTCCACAGAAGGCATTCACATCGAAAGGACAGCATTTCATTAGCACCACCTTTGTCTCTGTACCATATAAGGGCAACTCAAGTGCTTCGTCCATAACGAGTTTCATAGTGAAGCCCAATGAATCTTCCGGTTCGATGTTGTCATAGATGCCGCGCACATATACATCGGCACGTTGCTCACCAGCCTTGATGGTGACCGTATTGGACTTCAATGCATAATGGAGTCCTTCTATTGCGTTACTGCCCTTATCTATGATTTCCACTCCGATGGTCCTGTCATAAGGACAGGCAACCGTGGAGACTACTGGAACCGGGAAATAATCGGCATCTTTCAGAACCGGATATACGGCAGAAGTGTCGGAAAACATTATATATTCCGCATCAGAATATTCTGTATAATGCTCCTGGCATCCTGCTGCAGAAACCAGCAGGGCAAAAACAGCCATAAATATAAACACTCTATTCATTTGCAATTCATTTTTCATTGTCATCTATTGCTCTCATTCGGCTGTATTTCCGAACCTGGAGCTTCAAGCTCGTGTTTCGGAATCGGCCATACGAACATAGGATCATCGGCTTCCACCTTGAGGGAACTTCCCTCGGCAAGCGAATTCGCCTGAGGAGTCCTTTCAAAACCTAAATGCCATCTTTTGAGGTCCTGGAGACGGAATCCTTCCATATAGAGTTCCCTTACCCTTTCTGCTGAAATCTCATTAAGCCAGTTATCTGCATTCAGGGAGGCGGCACCACCAGAAGAATACCTTGCCTTCCTCAGCGCCGTGATATCAGCGGAAGCTGCGGAATAATTTCCTTTGCGGCAATAAGCCTCCGCTCTAATGAGATATTGCTCTGAAAGCCGAAAAACCTTCGGCATATTCACGTGGAAGATGAGGCTATTGATGAAGTTCCTGTTACCATAATATTTCACAAGCAGAGGCCAGGTAAGACCGTGGGAATAACCAGTCTGGAGATTTGCGAATATTGCGTCGTACCTCAAGTCTGAAGTAGCGTATGAAGCGAGGACGCTGCTTGCAGGAACAAAGTCGGGATAATAATAGGTATAGTCCGTATTGAAATGAAGGAAGACATTGCCGAGAGCACTTCCGTATGAAGTGATTGTATATCCGACCTTCCAAATTATTTCAAAGGAAGAATCATAATTCCAAAGATAATCATAATAGGTCATCTCGGAAGTATAATATTTGGTGGCGTCTGCCAGTTCAAACACATCATCCCTTCCTATGAGCTCTCCGGCATATTTTATGGCCGCATCCCAATCTTGCATATACAAGGCTACCCTGGCGTGAAGCGCATAAGCCGCTGCCTTGGAAAGATAGACGTTATTGTAGGCATCATCATCTTCATCAAGAAGCGATTCCGCTATTTCAAGGTCACTTAGAATGAAACGATATGTATCCTCAAGAGAAGCCCTGATTGCCTTTTCCTCTCCAAAATATGTTGTCCTGAGCACAACACCAAGTTCAGTTGCTGCAGTAGCAGGTTCGTATGCTTTGCAGAAGAATTTTGCAAGTTCCGAATATGCGAGTGCCCTTGCACAATGGACTTCACCTGTGAATCCGTCAAGAAGGTCTATTTCTGTATCGTCAATCAGAGTGGCCCTGACTGCATCTACCCTGTCAAGATAGAAATTGCATCGTCCTATGACAGCATACAGGGAGGCATATACAGATTCCACCTCAGGGGTGGTGGAACGCAGTTTCCATTGCCAGATGTCACCGTATGTATTGGTATTGCCATCAACTGCATAGACAAGATCTGCCTGAATGTCCGGTGCCAATACGAGATTACCATTATATATGGATTTGAAAGCGGCATAAATGCCTGTCAATGTCTGCTCTGCATCATCAAAAGTGCTCATCGCCTCTTCCTCAGGAATGGCATCAGCCGGATATT
>JBJEBO010000235.1:0-2684 GCA_051870155.1 Candidatus Cryptobacteroides sp. | reverse complement strand
GGATACCTACGAAAGAATCTCCGCTGTCATCACACTATACCACGCCCTCGGAGGCCGGTAACGGGTTTAGTTCACCGCCTCCTCCGCAAGAAGGAGCGGTAGGATTCCGGCTGCGGTGCTATGAGTCAGGCTGTTCATTCCAATTGCGGTGCCCGGTACAAGCGACTGTCAGCCGAACATCGAAGGCGATATCATACCATTTGGTGTAAAAAATGGACCTTTTTTGCACCAAATGTTTCATAATATTCATTTGGTGCAAAAACAGCCCAATATTTTCACCGTTTTGCAGACAATGCCGTCACTCACCGATTATAACGCCAACATTCACCGTCCACGGGTTCAACGAAGCGAACGGAGTCCTACGAAATCACTTAGAATACAAGAAACCGACCCTTTTGGGTCGGCTTCTCAGCTGTATTGGGTTTGCAAAGCCCCGCCGCAGGTGGGGCGGAGATGTGCGAGTTGCTCTGCACTACACATAGATTTTGAAAAGTGATATTGGATTTATTCTGCAGAGGCTTTGCGTCTTGACATAATCCAGACAAGTAATGTACAAACGACAGAAAGGATTGCCGCGCCTATCCAGAACCATGCTACCGCAGAGAAATCATAAGATGCCGCGGCTCCACCGGCTGCGACTTTTCCGCTTTGAATGGTGAATCCGCTTATTACATCCTGTACTGCAGCTCCTATGTAACTTGCGATACCTACTACACCAAGAGCTGCTCCGGAAGCCCCTTTAGGAGCCACATCCACAGCCATCAGACCGCCAAGGTAACATATAAGGGCTCCGATTGCCAGTCCGAACACTATCATACTGACAATATCAAGCGATCTCGGACCGAAAAGGAACATTACAAGTCCTATTATATTCATCAGACCGAAAATTATCGCCGGGATGTTTCTTTTGCCTTTGAAAAGTACATCAGATACAAAACCGGAAGTCACGGTTCCGATAATACCACAGATAGAGCTGATGGAGATAATCGAGCTGGCTTCAAGGTTGGTGTAACCTTTCTCTGCTTCAAGATAAAAGATACCCCAACTGTTCACGGCATATCTTGATATGTACATAAAAGCGCTTGCAAGGGCAAGCATCCAGATAGCCGGATTTTTCAACACCATCTTCTGAAGTTCACCGACAGATTTACCTTTCTCAGATTTTGTCTCTGGAGTTTCCTCTCCCTTGTATTCGGATATCGAGGGTAGTCCGCAACTCTGAGGTGTATCTCTCATAAACAGGGCTACAAGTGCGAATCCGGCAAGTCCTATGAGTCCTGCTCCACGGAATCCCCATTGCCAGCCGAATGCCGCGACTATGGCGGAGGTTGCGATGAAAGTAAGAGCTTCACCGATATTGTGGGATGAAGACCAGAATCCGTAGAAAGAACCCCTTTCTTTGTTTCCGAACCATCGTGACAAAGACACTACGCAAGGTGGAGCACCCATTGACTGCGCCCATCCGTTTATCGCCCACAAAACAAGGAAGACACCGAAAGAAGTAGTGAATCCAAGAATCAAGTTTACGAGGGCTGTTATCAGAAGACCAATCGACATAAAACGGCGGATATTGCTTCTGTCGGCGAGAAAGCCGTTGCAAAGTTTTCCGACGGCGTATGTTATGAACAATCCGGAGCCAATCATACCAAGTTCTCCTTCTGTCAGGACACCGGTATCAACAATTGGTTTCTTGATTACATTCAGGCTCAGGCGGCACACATAATACAAGCCGTAGCCAAAAGTTGCGGACAGGAAGACCTGCCATCTGAGCCTTGTGTAGCGGCTATGTATTTCCTTCTCGTCCTTCAACGGTTCGGAAGGACGTGACATTGAGAAAAAATCAAGGAATTTCATAATTAGTCGTGCAAGCCTCTATTTCTAAGGTAATTCAACAGATATTCGGCACGGTCTGTCTGTATGATCGTAGCGCCGAGTTTATCAACAAGAAAGCCGTATGCCGCATCTGGATCTTCGAGGGCAAGATCATCGTCGTGACCTCCGCAAAGGGTGTCCCAAAGGGTATTGTACCATATCAGTGCCTTGCCTTTAAGTTCGTTGCGGAGCTCCAACGGATAATCCAATTCATCATCTGTCTTATATACAAGTTCATACGCGCAAGGCTTCAGATCAGACATATATCCTTCCATCAACTCGCGTGAATTGTCCTTGTATAAATTGACGACAGGCATATAAAGGATTTCGTCAAGATATTTCCCGTAAAGAGAAAGAACATCTCCTGCCGACCTTCCTCCTTTCATAATAATCTGTTTGGCAGTACCGGTCTTTTCCAAAACGGGAACAACCATATCGAAGTATCTGTCTGCTTTGTCAAGATTGACCAGAACCTTTCCTTTTGCAACCAACAAAGCCTCTTCAAGTGTAGGGACTGAATGCTTGGTATGAATGCCGGCACCATTCTTCAATTTGAGTGTCTTTATAGAGTCAAGTGTCCAATCGCGCACATTACCTTTTCCTGTAGTGGTTCTGTTTAAGGTGCCGTCGTGCATCACGATAAGAACACTATCCTTGGTCATCTGGAGGTCGAGTTCCACTACATCTACCCCGACTGCTATTGAATGCTCGATGGCTGCAATGGAGTTTTCCGGGGCATAACGCCAGTCACCACGATGGGCGACAACAAGCACTTTGTCAGTCTTTCCTTCCAAAATTCTGTTTCTCAATTC
>JBJEBO010000234.1:0-2693 GCA_051870155.1 Candidatus Cryptobacteroides sp. | reverse complement strand
CAGGAAAGACACGCAACCGTCATCAATCAAATCTTCGAAGGACTGATGTTCCCATCCATTCAGATGCCTCTGGAGAGTCTCATTGTTTTTAAGAGATCCTTCCGCCCACTGTCGGGATGTAGTGCCATATTTGAGATATTCGGTGAAACATTGCATTACTGTCGGGCCACCACCTTCGGGATGCGATTCACCCTTGATGTCGGCAATCATCATTTTCAATGTTTCCGAAGAAGGTCTGCATCGAGTATTCAGTTCAAAAGACCTGAATACGGAACGGATTTCCTCAATTCTTGAGTTAACAACGGACGGGGGCAATTCATCTGATGTACCTGCCCCCCTTTTCATTTCCATTCTCTTCCGGTCCCACCTTTCCGGTGGAATGCTGTAACCTATGGAAGTCAGCAGCCGGCAACCTTTTATGGAAATGCTGGTCAAAATCGGACATAGCCCTTTCCTGTTCGGGCGTTTGTCAAGATAAAAATTTACGGGCATTTTTAAAAATATTTACAAATTGGTTACTGTTGTTATGTTTTTGCTAAAAAATTGTTTCACTTCTTTTCAAAATTAAGTGTTATCTATAGGATTTAGGAAAAAATATTGTACATTTGTCTTGAAAATGTGGCAGGATGGACCTTTCCCCATCAAAGATCCACCTTGTTGATTTTTTTAACGAATTATTATATAAAACGATATGACATTATCTAAATCATTCTTCTCTAATCTGTTGGCAATTGCGTCACTTGCCATTTTCATCTTTCTTGCAGCAAATTGCGGCAAACAGGTGGAAGAACAGTTGAACGCTTTGCTCGACATTCCTGAAGAAATCACAGTAGATGCTTCCACGATGCAGATGAGCCTTCGCATCGTTAGCAACTTTGCGCCTGCCGCTACCGACCGTCTTGAGCTGGTTAGTACAGGCGGTACTGTAACATCCGTTTAGCTTCTGAGGCGGATAAAATCAATAACACACATAGCAAAAATAACCTTTTTAAGAATACTTTGCCCAACAATTTGATACAGATTTTATTATTGATACAATATGAAAAAACATCTTTACATTATTTTCCTTTTTAGTTGCATTGCCTTTCTTTCAGGAATCGTTTCTTGCGTTCAGAAAGACCCTTCAGGAGACGAACCAGGCGCTTTCGATGTTCAGTTCAGCGTACCTGAAACAGCAAACATCAATGAAGGAGAAAATACTTTGACATTCAGAATTCTTTTTGGGAAAGCCCCAGTCAAAAGTGATGTGGTAGTCTTCAGCAACAAGGACAATTCATACGATTGTACCATTTCTAATATTTCAGAAAAGACTTTTGATGTCACCCTCGATGAGGGAATGGGAAACGGAACTTACACCGTCAGCGTCAAGAGAGGTTCGGAATCGAAGAAAATGGGGGAAATAACCCTCAGTTTCGGCGTTGTGGTAGAACCGGCGGAAGGAAGCACCGTTTATGGAATGGTAACCTGCAATGGTAAAGGAGTCGCCGATGTGGTGATCTCAGACGGAGTGGAAGTGGTAAAGACCAATGGGAATGGAATTTATCAGATGAAGTCCCAAAAGAAATATGGCTATGTATTCATCTCCATCCCCGGAGGATATGAGACCCGTGCCACCGGAGTTCTCCCTACCAACTATTCACTCCTTGTGAAGAATGCATCTTCACCTGAAAGGGTTGACTTCGAACTTTTGGATGCGGGAGACCAGACCAACCATACGATTCTCGTATTCGGAGATATGCATCTTGCAGGAGGAAGGAACGACGACAGGATACGTTTTGCGGAGTTCTGTGATGAAATCAATTCTTATCTGAGCGAGAACCCGAATGAAAAGGTTTATGCCATCACTCTCGGAGATATGACCTGGGATTATTATTGGTACGACAAATCTTATCAATTCCCTGCATATCTGAACGATGTGAACAGAATCAAGGGTCTGACTATTTATCATACAATCGGCAACCACGACCACGATATGATGAAGCCTGGAGACTTCGACAATGTAGTGCAATATATGACAGAAGTCGCTCCGGACTATTATTCATTTAATATAGGTAATGTCCATTATATCATCCTTGACGATATTCTCAGCACCAGCAACGGTGGCGGAAAGACAGATAGAAAATACAAGGAACTCGTCACTGACGAGCAGCTTGCGTGGATTGCCAAGGACCTTGCATTCGTTCCTAAATCCCACCCTGTAGTCGTATCTATGCACGCAACCACGAGCAACCTCGACACAGATGTCAACAGAAATGCCCTAATCAACTCATTCTCAGGCTTTGAGAAGGTTCATTTCATCACCGGACACACCCATCAGGTGGCAAACAAGCAGTCAGGAAATTGGTACGACCACAACTGCGGTGCAATCTGCGCTGACTGGTGGGATTGCGTTTACAAATCCGACAGGAAAGTACACATAGCCACTGACGGTGCACCTGCCGGATATGAGATTTTCAAAATCAAAGGGAATGATTTCGAATGGAAATTCAAAGGTACCCATCTCGACAAGGAGATTCAATTCCGTTCTTATGACAGGAACAAGATTCATCTCACTGCTGATAAATATCTTTCTGGAAAATCCACTGCAGAGAAAGACCTGTTCAACAAGGTTGCAGGAAGCTGGACCACAGCAAGTTCCGCAAACGAGGTATATCTGAACGTTTGGAACTACGGACCGGGATGGAACATCGAAG
>JBJEBO010000233.1:0-2709 GCA_051870155.1 Candidatus Cryptobacteroides sp. | reverse complement strand
CCGCGTGGAGAAATCTAAAACAACCCAAACAACATAGCATCAATTTTGTCCGTGATGGAAGCAAAATCCTCCGGTCTGTTCTCGAAATCCAGACCATCGGCATCTATTGTCAGCACCTGACCCTTGTAGCCCGCAATCCATTTCTCATATCTCTCATTCAATCCGTTAAGGTATTCAATGCTTATGCCTTTCTCATACTCTCTGCCTCGTTTCTGAATCTGGGCAACGAGATGAGGCACGGACGATTTGAGATAAATCAGTAGATCCGGCACCTTCACCATCGACATCATCAGGTTGAACAGCTGCATATAAGTGTCGAAATCCCTCTCGGAGAGATTTCCCATAGCCTTATTGTTCGCCACAAATATATAAACGCCTTCGAAAATTGTCCTGTCCTGGATTATGACATCATCGGACTTTGAAATTTCCAGCACGTCTTTGAACCTTTGAGCAAGGAAATAAGTCTCCAAATTGTATGACCACCGTTGAATGTCCTTGTAATAATCTTCAAGATATGGATTGTATGTGACAGCCTCATATTTAGGTGTCCAACCATAATGCCCGGCAAGAAGCCTCGTGAGGGTAGTCTTGCCGCAACCAATATTTCCTGCTATACCAATGTGCATATCCGTTGTTATTTAATAGATTATATCCATTTCATCAATGAGATGTCCGGCACCTGCAAGTTTATCGATTATGAAAAGTGCATATCTTATGTCCAGGCAGATATTCCTGCAAAAATCCATATCGAAATCGAAGTCGCTCATCGTTCCTTCCCAAACCCTGTCGAAGTTTACTCCAATCAGATTGCCGTCGGCATCTATGACCGGACTTCCGGAATTGCCACCGGTAGTGTGATTCGTGGCTATGAAACATACAGGCATCTCACCATCCTTTCCACACCAGCGACCATAGTCGTGTGCATAATATAAGTCCTTCAGTCTCTGAGGTATGGCATAATCAAAGATGTCCGGGTTCTCTTTTTCAATGATTCCTTTGAGGGTAGATTGGAAGCCGTAGTCGATGCCATCGGCAGGGGAGTAAGCACGGACATTTCCGTATGCAACTCTGAGTGTGAGGTTTGCATCAGGATACCAGTCCATATTAGGTGCGAACTCCATCTGACCTCTCATATATGTTCTGTAGGCTTCCATTTTATCTTTGGACTTGCTCATATAGTCGTCCCAAAGCCTCCTTTCAACATTCATAAATTCATCTCCAAATTTATATGCAGGATCGGAGATTATCTTTGTGCTGTCAGCTGCAGTCAATGCAGTGACGGCGGAAGCATCGGCAAACACAGAAGAATAGATTTCTTCCGCCAAGCTTTCTATGGAACAGCAACGCTCAAGTGCATCCTTATAATATAGTGGCTTGTACGATTCTTCAACAACCTTTTCATATTCTTTCATCAAGGTGATGAAAACATCCTTATCCACAGGAAGATACCAATCTTTATAGAAACTTTCGCACAATTTCTTCACCTGCTCATATTTACCTTTCATAATGAGGCTGCCCACTCTTTGGGCGAAAGAAGGCAGTTCAGCTGCATCAATTGCTTCAGAATAGAGCCAAAAAGCTCTCCTCTCGTTGAATCCTTTGTCCGAAATTCTCTTTATCTCATCTGTTATTCCTTCATATTCAGTGCCTTTGGCCCATTTTTCGAACTCAGTCTCGAAATCCTTGCGCGTTTGGACAGTATGATTCCTTGCAATGCCTTTGATGACTCCCTGCCATTTCTTCCAGGCATTGGCTACACTTGCATATTTTGCTGAATATTTGATTCTTACATCCTGGTCTGCATCCATATAGCGCTTCATCGTCTCAAGCCTCAAAGTGCGCAGATGCACTCTTTCAGGATATGAAATCTCCGCAGATTCAGCCATTTCGCAGGAGTGGATATATTCCATTGTAGTTCCAGGATAGCCGTAGATGAAGGTGAAATCACCTTCCTGGATGCCGGAGGCATTGATTGTGAAATGCTTTGCCGGGGTGTAAGGCACATTGTCCTCGGAGTAGTCGGCCGGATTGTTATCTTTGTCCGCATAAATCCTGAAGAGAGAAAAATCTCCTGTATGGCGAGGCCACATCCAGTTGTCCGTGTCACCGCCGAATTTGCCTATAGATGAAGGAGGTGCCCCTACAAGACGGATGTCCCTGTAAACCTTATAGACAAAGAGGAAATATTGATTGCCATAATAGAGAGACTCAACCGATGCCTTTATTCCTTTTGTCTCATCTTCCTCCATATCTTTCAACGTCTTGGAATTTACTGATATCAATGAATCTCTTTGAGCTGTGGTCATTGACGGCTCATAGCCTTGCATAACTGCCGCTGTGACATCTTCCATCCTTTGAAGGAAGCTCACTGTCAGATCTTTGTTCGGAAGTTCCTCATCCCTTCGCATCGCCCAGAAACCATCTTTCAGGTAGTCGTGTTCTACGCTGCTATGGCTTTGGATGCAGGAATAACCGCAATGGTGGTTGGTGATGAGCAGTCCCTCGCCGGAAATCAGCTCTCCGGTGCAGCCTCTTCCAAACAGTACGACTGCATCCTTGAGTGATGCCTGGTTGACGCTATAGATGTCTTCAGCGGAAAGTTTGAAACCTTTCGACTGCATATCTGCAATCCGTTCGCTAATAAGTGACGGCAACCACATTCCTTCGTCTGCGCTGATGTTGCCTGAATAAGCCAAAGAAGCAGTAAAT
>JBJEBO010000232.1:0-2714 GCA_051870155.1 Candidatus Cryptobacteroides sp. | reverse complement strand
TTTCAAGCCAAAGAAAGGAACTATGGAAATGGATGCCACCCTTGCCGGTCTTGAGAATATAATCCTTTGGGACATTGATAATCCAAAGTTGTACAATGTCAAAGTATCCATTGAAAAAGACGGCAATATCATACAGACAACCGACACACGTATCGGATTCCGTACCGCAGAATTCAAGCTTGACGGTTTCTATCTCAATGGTGAACGCCTCCAGATTTTCGGTCTTAACCGCCACGAACTTTATCCTTATGTGGGATATGCAATGCCGGAGAGAGTGATGCGCAAGGATGCGGAAATTCTCAAATATGAATATAACTGTAATTTCGTACGTTGCTCACATTATCCTCAGACAGAAGCTTTTCTGGATGCCTGTGACGAACTCGGACTTTTGGTATGGGACGAAATCCCTGGTTGGGGTTATATCGGTGATGAACCTTGGAAAGAACTCTGTCAGCGTGATGTAGCTGAAATGATTATAAGGGACAGAAATCATCCTTCCATCGTAATCTGGGGTACACGAGTTAACGAATCACCAAACGATGTCGAACTATACAAGAAGACACGCGCCATCGCAACAAAACTTGACAATACCCGTCCGACTTCCGGCTCTATGACTTCCGGCACCAGAAAGACTTGGGAAACAACTTGGAGCCAGGATGTGTTCGCATACGATGACTACCACGCTGATCCAGACGGTACTGTAGGAATTGAAGATCCAGTGGAAGGCTATCCATATATGCTTGCAGAAGCAGTGGGACAATTCAACTATCCTAAATTGAGGGATTTCGACTGCTATTATAGCAGAACACACAGCATCAAAAACCTTCAGGCACAGGCTCTCCGTCACGCTGAGGCCCATAGCAAATCTGCCGGAAACATCCGCAACTGCGGTGTAGTGGCTTGGTGCGCCTTCGATTATGGCAGTGTTTACAATGCATTCAAGACTGTCAAGACCCCAGGAATCGCTGACGTATTCCGCCTTCCTAAATTGGGAGCAACCTTCTATAAATCACAGTGCGATCCTTCAAAACGCATTACACTTGAACCGGACTTCTCTTGGAGCTTCACCGGAAAAAGTCCTAACGGTCCTGGAAAAGATGCTGTCATTTTCTCAAACTGCGAGGAATTGCGTCTTTATACTGACGGTGCGCTCTATGCCACCCTCACTCCTGATGCAAGCAAGTTGCCGAATTTGAAATATCCTCCTTTCTATGTAGATCTCGAATTCGAAGCCGGAAAGCACCCTCAGACACTTAAGATTGAAGGCTATATCAAAGGAGAGAAAGTAATAGAGCGCATTTATTCAGGCGACTCGAATTGGGATGAGCTCGTTCTTCGCGCGGACGACAGTGAACTTTTAGGAGACGGAATAGATGCCACTAGAGTATCATTCTGGCTTACAGACAAATATGGAAATGATTTCAGACCGTATGGCGAGGGATTCGTGGAGTTCGACATTGAAGGACCTGGTGAAATTGTAGGAGACAGTCCGTTTGATCTGGGAGAAAGCAGTGGATGCGGCGCTATCTGGATTAAGACTAAACCTGGTCAGACAGGTGACATCGTTCTCAGGGCGAAAGCAAAAAATTATGGTATGAAATCCGTAACGATAAAAGTTAAATAGCACTTATGTCTGTCAAGAAAATACTTTTCATAACTATAGGGTTATTGATGGCAATATGGGGGTATGCAGCTCCCATACTGCCGGATGAACCCGCAGATGCAGAATCAGTCAAGAAAATCCATTTGATTTTCAAGACACATTTGGATGTCGGATTCACTAATTCGGGCAAAGATGTCATAAACACATATATGACCGATTTCATTCCACATACTTTGGATTTGATTGAATCCCTTAAGGAAAGCGGAGCTGAAGAACATTATATGTGGACTACTGGTGCTTGGATTATCAGCAGATTCCTTGAAACAGCATCTGAAGAGGATGTAGCAAGGATGGAGAAAGCCATCGCAGACGGAGATATAGATTGGCATTCTCTTCCTTTCACAACCCATACTGAGATGGCAGATGCTTCGTTGTATGAACTTGGAATGCAATATGGAAAGGACCTTGACAAAAGGTTCGGAAAATCAACCATTTCCGCAAAAATGACCGATGTTCCGGGACATACACGTTCATTAGTACCGGTTCTCGCACGTAATGGCGTTAAGTTTCTTCACATCGGAGTCAATTCAGCAAGTACTTCTCCGGATGTGCCTTCGTTGTTCAAATGGTGTGCACCGGACGGTTCGAGCATTATTGTGATGTATCAGCAGGGATATGGAAATCAACTTCTGCTGCCGGGAACGGACGTGATAGTTGACATCCGTTTCACAAATGACAATCACGGTCCACATACCCTCAAACAGATACAGGACATATATGCGGAATTGCATTCTAAATATCCAAATGCGGAAATAGTAACTTCAAGTCTGGACAAGATTGCCGAGGAAGTATTGAAGATAGAAGATACCCTTCCTGTGATAACTCAGGAAATCGGAGATACCTGGATTCACGGAATCGGCAGCAATCCAAAGATGGTAGCCCAGTTCCGGGAGTTGAGCAGACTCCGCAACAAATGGATTGAGGAAGGAAGGTTTGCTTTCGGAGATGCGACGGACAAAGCGTTCGGACTTCCATTGCTTATGGCCGCAGAGCACACTTGGGGAAGAGATGTGAAAGTATTCCTCAAAGACTGGGATATCTATATGCCAAA
>JBJEBO010000231.1:0-2718 GCA_051870155.1 Candidatus Cryptobacteroides sp. | reverse complement strand
TATATAGGGAAGGCAGAATGTCTCAGAATGACACGTAAATATGACCGTTATTTCGAGGTGCTCAATGCCTTTGCCGAGGAGAAGGACATTCCGTCTGAGGAAAAATGCGACTATCTCAATGCCGTGGTCCAGAAAACAGACCCGAATTTCCGCCGTTCGTTTATGGCGCAGCTCGACACGGTGATGGCTAATTGCGTTGCAACCCATCCCGGGGATAGTGCGGTGGCAATGATGAATGCCGTATATTATTATGCTACAGACAGAAAGGAGGAGTCGAAAGAACTTTTCAAAAAGAATACGGAAATTTGGCCAGAAAGTGTGACCGCCTGGTCCAATTATGCCGAAGTGCTGATGTACACCTCTGATTGGGAAGCACTTTCCACCACTTGTGAGAAGGCATACGAAAAGTTCCCGGATCTTGTCGGCTTTCTTGAAATGACCGTGCTTGCAGAATACAATCTCAACAATACGGGGCGTGTTGTGGAATTGTGTACGAAGATTGCTGCGGATCCGGCTGCTGACAGTTCACAGGTCGTCAGCGCATATTCCACAATCGGGGATATGTATCACAGGGAAGGTGACAACAAGAAAGCCTATAAATTCTATGAAAAGGCTCTCAAATATAATCCTGAATATCTTCCGGTGCTCAATAATTATGCTTATTTCCTCTGTCTTGAGGGAAAGAATTTGAAGAAAGCATATCAGATGAGCAAGGTGACCATCACAAAGGAGCCTGACAATCCTACCTATCTGGACACATTTGGATGGATTCTCTATATGCAGGGTAAGGCATTGGAAGCCAAGCCTTTTTTCAAGCACGCTATGCTCTATGGAGGAAAGGAAAGTGCTGCGGTCCTCGACCATTATGCAGAGGTCCTCTATGCTCTCGGCGAGTATGACCTTGCCTTCGTTTATTGGAAGCAGGCTCAGCAGAAGAATGACGGTTCGGTAGAGGATTTGGATGAGAGAATTGCCCAAAGACGGGAAAAAATGGAATCAAGACGTAAGTGAAGATGAGGCGCCTGTTTCACATTCTGACGATAGTGGTGATTGCGTTTGCCTGTTCCTCGCAGGTGGCGTCAGCTCAGGATGTGAGCGCTCAGGAGAGCAAGAAGGCGCGTCTTGAGAAGGAGATAGAACAAATCAACCGCCAGCTTTCCGACAATGCGTCCAAGAGTCGCAGTATGCTATCGAAGCTGACCCTTGTCCGCAAGAATGTGGCGAACAGGAAAGCCCTCGTTGCGGAAAGTGACAAGCAAATCCGCATCTATAACGACAAAATTACAGCCACCCAGAGGCAGATCAATGCCCTCAATGCAAGGGTGGACACCCTTACGGCATATTATACAAGGTTGATACGGGGCGCGTACAAAAACCGCGATGCTCGTGTGTGGTATATGTATATTCTTGCAAGTGAGGATCTTGGACAAGCTTTCAGACGCTATTCATATTTAAAGGGACTGTCGTCACAGATGAAGGCCCAGGCTGAATCCATCCGTGAGACAAGGGATGAACTTGAAGTGGAGAAGGAGAGAATACAAAAATTGAAGGCGGAGGCAGAGGTGTTGAGGAACAAGAGAAAGCAGGAACTTGCGAGTCTTCAGAAAGAGGAAAAGGATGCCGATGACGTGATGCGTCAATTGAAGCGGAACAAGACCAAATATGAGAAGGAACTTGCTTCGAAGAAGAAGCAGGTGGATGCGTTGGACAAGGAGATAAGAAGGCTGTTGGCAGAGGCTATGAAGACATCAGGAAAGAAGAATGATGCAAAACCGATCGACTATAAGCTCGCATCAGAGTTCTCTGCAAACAAGGGCAAATTGCCGTGGCCTGCGGAGGGGCCTGTGGTTGATTCGTTTGGTCAGCACTGGCATCCGGTGTTCAAGACCGTGAAGCTCCCATTCAATAATGGAGTTTCCATTGCATTGTCTCCTGGAACGGAGGTAAAGGCGGTGTTTGACGGGACGGTGAAGCAAATCGTGGTGATGCCAGGCTACAATCAATGCGTCTTGGTTCAGCACGGTAATTATTTCTCATTCTATTGCAAATTGAAGACAACATCGGTGAAAGCCGGTGACAAGGTCACGACAGGACAGAAGATTGGTGTCGTGGATACAATCAACGGGGATACCCAGCTTCATTTCCAGATTTGGAAGGAACAGTCGCCCCAAAATCCAGAGAATTGGTTGAGACCCAGGTAATTAATATGAAAAAAACTGTTTTCATCACCGGAGCCACCGGAAATATGGGCTGGTCCGGATTCAAGGAACTCTACAAGAAGAAAGACCGTTTTAATATCCGTATCCTTGCTCGCCCGAGCAAGAAGAACAAGGAAAAGCTTAAGGCTTATATGGAGGATCCCGCCGTGACTGTAATCTGGGGTGACCTCGGGCGCTATGAAGATGTACTTGAGGGAGTTAATGGCTCCGATTTCGTCCTTCACGTCGGGGGAATGGTGTCCCCGGCAGCGGATTACTATCCGGAGAAGACAATGAAGGTCAATGTGAATGCCGCCAAGAATGTTGCAGCAGCTGTCCTCGCCCAACCTGACAACGAAAAAATAGGAGTGGTCTATATCGGTTCCGTCGCACAATGCGGCGATCGTCTTGCCCCTTTGCATTGGGGACGTGCAGGAGATCCTGTCTATGCAAGTCGCTTCGATAAGTATTCGGTGTCCAAATGTTTGGCAGACAAGGTGCTAGTGGATTCCGGAATTAA
>JBJEBO010000230.1:0-2720 GCA_051870155.1 Candidatus Cryptobacteroides sp. | reverse complement strand
GCGAAGTATTGCTCACATTCATTGAGGGTAAAGGGCCGTAGTTTGATTTCACAAGTTTGGCGGCCATACAACCCCCCATGGTTGTTTATCATATTGTCGGCAATCCACGAGGTTGCGGAACCGCATACTATACATTTGATGTTATTTCTGGCCGAAGCCCAGCCATTCCAAAAGGCCTCAAAGGCCGTCAGGAACTTGGAGCCAGGTGTATCCATCCAGGGAAGTTCATCAATAAAAACTAGTTGCGGGCTTCCATCATCCAAACTATCAAGCAGAGACTCAAGCATATAAAAGGCTTGAAGCCAATCTTTCGGACAAGATGATTCCTGCATTCCATAGCTCAGCAGGGAGTGGTAAAAATGAGACAATTGCTCTTGTTTGCCTACTTTCGCCCTTTCATCATAAGGAGATAATCCCGTATGGTAGAAAGTAATCTTATCTTTGAACGTTTCCCTCACAAGAAAAGTCTTTCCAACTCTTCTTCTGCCGTATACCACTATCAGTTCTGCCTTATCACTGTAATATCTTTCATTCAGTTCTCTGATTTCGGACTTTCTTCCTATTAATTTTCCCATAATTATCTAACAATTCTGCCACAAATATAAAAAATATTTCGTTTTGGCAGAATTGCCATATAAAGAAAATGCCAAAACAGGCATAAAATATACCGTTTTGGCAGAATTGCGCGGCACAAGAGGGGCGGTTGCCATTGGTTTGGGTTTTGCATTTGTGAAACTATTTTTACCTTTGCTGTATGAGACAGATTATAATAGGCGAAGCTTTAAAAAGATAGGAAAGGAATAATGGCATCAGAGAAAATACAGAAGACACTTGCCTGGCTGGACGAGCACGGCATAGCATATGAAGTCCACTATCATCCGCCGCTGTTTACCATTGAGGAGGCTCTTGCGTATTGGAAAGACATCGATTCGACCCATTGCAAGAATCTGTTCATGCGCAACCACAAGGGCAACAGGCACTACCTTATAAGCTTCGAATGCCACAAAGAGCTTGATATCCATTCACTTGAGCATATGCTTCACCAGGGCAAACTGAGTTTTGCAAGCCCCGAGAGGATGGACAGGTGCCTGGGAGTCTGTCCCGGTTCCGTATGCGCGTTCGGGCTAATAAATGATATCGACATCGCTGACAGCGCCGACCCGAAAGAGCTCTTCGAGAACGGTCACAGGGTCAAGTATTTCCTGGATTCAGACCTGCGCACTGCCGATAAAGTCAGCTTCCACCCTTGCGACAACACGGCCAGCGTCGTGCTCAGCAATGAGATGTTCCTCAAGTTCCTTGAGATCTGGGGCGGCGAATACGAGTGGCTCGATATCCCGGGCTCCCTCTGCCGACAGCCCATCAATTAACAATTTGTTAATAACATTTTGTTAATAACAAATTGTTAATTACTTTTGCAAAAAACAGATTATGCAAAAGAATCCATTCATATTGGAGCCGTTTAGGTCAAAGGAGTATTTCTGCGACAGAGAGGGAAACGGAAGAACTCATCCATAATATCACGAACGGGCGGAATACCACGCTGATATCTCCACGCAGATTAGGCAAGACAGGATTGATATTTCGCGTATTCGAGGAAATTGATCAGCGGCATCTTCCTTTTGAAACAATCTACGCCGATATAAGTGACACGCTCTCTTTGAGAGAATTCATTAAAGTTCTCTCTGATGCTGTTGTGGCAAAACTGAAGAAGCCGCAGCGTATCTCCGCTTTTTTCCAGTCCTTGAAAAGCGCCAGACCGGTTCTGGAGCTGGACCCGATGACCGGTTCTCCGCAGCTATCCTTCACTTTTGCGAATACAAACCAAATGCAAGACACTTTGACGGATGTCCTTACGTATCTTGAAAGTTATCCGAAAATGATTGTTGTTGCCATCGACGAATTCCAGCAAATTCGGGAATATGAAGGAATTAATATGGAGGCCATCCTACGTAAACATATTCAGAACCTGCATAATGTCCGTTTCATTTTTTGCGGCAGCAAGAAGCACACGATGACAGACATGTTCACCAATGCCAAGAAGCCATTTTACGAAAGCACATCATTCTGCTATCTGGCCAAATTACAGGTGAACGTCTATGCCTCATTTATCAGAAAGCATTTCGAGTTGGCCGGGAAAAGCATAGATGATGAGTCACTTGACTACATCCTGAAATGGACCCGGATCCATACATACTACACGCAACGCCTATGCAATGAGGTCTTTTCTCTTTCCTCGGACAAGGTAAATTCAGCGGTCGTGATGACGGCTATTCAAGCTATTCTGAATTCTGAAAGGGAGCGGTTTTTGGAAATCAGGCAACTGATTACCCGGTCTCAATGGAAGATGCTCGGCGCCATTGCAAAGGAAGGCAGCGTCTCGCAGATTACTTCTTCAGGCTTTCTATCAAAGTATGGAATCTCTTCCGGCCCGGCTGCACTGAGGAATATTCAGGCATTGACAGACAAAGAACTCGTCCTGGTCACCAACGACGAAAGCGGGACGTCATATTCCGTTTACAATGTCTTCCTGTCCAGGTATCTGGAAAAGATTAACTTTTAGAAAAGCTGCTTCAACGCCTCCAGCAGAGGATCCATCATCCAAGTCTTCCCGCTCGGGTCTGCCCAGAATTTCATCATTCCGGCGGGTAGCCTTCCGGGCGCAGGCAGGGCTTTCTGTAGCATCTGTCCTTATTGATGGCTCAATCTCAGCCTGCGGA
>JBJEBO010000229.1:0-2746 GCA_051870155.1 Candidatus Cryptobacteroides sp. | reverse complement strand
AAAATTTATCAACTCACAAAGATACAATTAATTTTAAGTTATTTGCCTTACTTGCATAACTCTTTCACGAACGGCAATGGGTGACGCAAGGAATATTCCTAAAAATCAAATATTTCCACAAAACGGTGGGTATAAGATATAAATCCTGGAGTTGTGTCAAAATATTTATATGGAAGTCCGTTCCCATAACGGCTTCCATAACCATTTGCATCATAAAACTGGTCATTATCCCAAGTAGGATCCATAATAACCCATCTATCAAGGCAATTCACCCACGCTAATGCTATTTGATGAGGATTACAGTATTGCTGATATTCACGCCCCAGATCTTCCCATTGATAATCATCTGGTTTTACATAAACAAGAACAGAATAGCTTGGAATGCCTATTGCACGGCACATTGCTACTGTTAAATTCGCAAATCCTTGACAGACACATTTGTTATATTTCAATGCCTCGGATGCAGTTTGTCCGGTATAACAATAAGATCCTTTATTTAGAGCATTGTTATCATATTGCAAAGTTCGTGACACATAAAAATAGATATCCTTAATCTTGCCGATGGTATCTGCCGAGTTTTTTGTCAATTCTATTGCCAGTCCCTGAATATCCGAATCTGTCGATTGAATCATATACGATGGTTTCAGTCCATTCATTAACTCCCCATTCTTCATACATTTTGCCTGTATGGTTAAAAATGTTTGATTGAAATCGAGAATCGTTGAAGGGATGAATTCTATAGCTTTACCGCATTTTCTGAAAGGAATGCCTTTTAAACCATTGAATAACCCATAATAGGTATTTTCGCCATAAGGAGACAATAAATAAATACACAAACGGTATAAGCCATCCTTGAGACTTTGGGGTATTCTAAAATAGTTGGGCAATGTATTAAAAACATCAGGCTGATGCTCTATATGACCATCTAAACTGACAATTTCAATGCAGCATTGTCCATAAGCTTCATTTATCGGCAATCTTTGTATCTCTATAAGAGAATCCTGTAATAACATTGATATAGAGTATTTCCCGAAAGATGTGGCAAACCTATACATACTTATGATACTTTCACTGCACCAATATATTCGCCTTGAGCAGGATTTTCTTGAATAGCAAGTTTTACCTGCGCTGACTGTTTTTCGCCCTCAATCTCAATTTCTATATCAATTAACTGCTCATTATTCAATTTAATATGCATTGAGAAAGGGGTGTAACTAGGATATTTCTTAATAAACTTTATTTCACATTCAGCGACTCGTTCACACTTCGCATCAACTTCAGAAGCCGGTACCAATAGGTTTTCTCGGCTTTCCAATAAATCACTCTCGTAAATAATCAGTGCCAATGAATCCTCATCTTCGCCTGATGTTCTAAACCTATTAACTATTTTATCAATTGGCAAACGCTCATTTCTAAAAATGACATTTCCAACCGAATTATCTGCCATCTCCACACCATAAGTTTTTGATAAAATGTTATTTACGGCTGTTGATGTGGATATTGAAGAAGTAGATGCCACATGTATAACATCGTCAAAATCTGAAGAGTATTTTCCAATTTTATTTGCATAAATAGATGCACCGGTTGCAACGGCAAAATCTGGATCGTGTAATTTGGGTTCTATTCCAAACGCCTCTCTTATTGCAACCTGCACCTGCGACATTCGACTTGAACCCCCAACTAATACGATTTCATCAGGCTTGCCATATCCGGCTTCAAGTGCAGTCTCTATTACACGACGCGTCATCTCAATAGTTCTGTCTAATAAGTGCTTAGTACACTGATTAAACTCGGCTAATGTGACTTTGCCTGAAATCACCCTACCATCAAAACTAATTGACCAATCAACCTTATCAACATCTGGAGCCAGGAATTTCTTGTATTTTTCTGCTTCAAGCAGCAATGTGGCCGTTAATCTTGCTTCTACACTGTCATCAGTAAGTTCTTCTTCCTTTCTAAGTGAGTAAGTGGTTCCAGCGCAACTATTGTATTCATCGAGGAATAATTGTGCCAACTCCCGGTCCCAATCCATTCCACCCAAATGAGAATCACCATCCAATGCGACACCCTTAAATGTGTTTATATCATCCTCTTGTGCTATAATACGAATAAATGTTACATCAAAAGTGCCACCTCCCAAATCATAAATAATTACATTCTTATCTTCCGTGGAATCTAAGCCATAAGCCAAAGCTGCCGCTGTTGGTTCTGGAATTAGTTCTAACACATTTAGCCCGGCATACTGTCCGGCCAATTTGGTTTTTGCACGTTGTTCAAAACCGAAATATGCAGGGACTGCAATTACTACATTTTCAATGCTCTGCTGATGCCCTCTTTTTACATCTTGTATCAATTTTTTCAAGATGAGTGATGAAATAGCGACTGGATCTGATCCATTTGGAAGACCGTTTATATTAGGATTGTAACTATTTTTATCGCCGATGCGTCTTTTAATGCCTCTGACTACTCTGTTTGGTTTTCCCAAGTAAGAAGCCAAAGCCTTATTTCCGACCAATGCTTTATTGATGTCGTCAGGGTCAAAAAATACAACGGATGGTGTAACTGTACTGCCCTCTACATCATTCAAAAAGAAACGGGGACAATCCAGTTTCTCATTCCACCCGGCAACACAACTATTAGTTGTACCTAAATCAATACCATAATTCATAATGAACCTTGAGTAATTATCTTCCTTAATTCCGCAAAGCGGATTGCTTAAAAAATAGCAAGCCCCTGATAAAGAAAC
>JBJEBO010000228.1:0-2748 GCA_051870155.1 Candidatus Cryptobacteroides sp. | reverse complement strand
GTACGCACAGCTGATTGTATCCCGGTTCTTCTTTATGACCCGGTGAATAAGGCAGTTGGCGCCGTACACAGCGGATGGCGTGGGACCGTGAATATGATTTCTAAGAAAACAGTTTTGGAAATGTGCAGGCTTTTCAAATCAAAACCGGAAAACATTAGGGTTGTAATTTGTCCAGGCATAGGCGTTGACAGTTTCCAGGTAGGAGAGGAAGTCGCTCTCCTTTTCAAAAATTCAGGTTTCCCCATTGATCGCGTATGGTCTTTCAGAGGTGCAAGAAAAGAGGGGACTATGGAAGGAGGTCACCATTTGGATCTGAAGGAATGTGTTCGTTTTTCCCTTGTCCAATGTGGTGTGCGTGAGGAGAATATCTCAATATCTGATATTGATACTTATACGGACGATCGCTTCTATTCCGCAAGGCGTGAAGGCGTTTCCTGCGGAAGGAATATCAATGCGATTATGATTTTATGATTTTGTTGCATAACTTGAGTAGGAATACATTATGGATTGGGTTATTTCATCCTGCCGACGGACCTGATCCCTGATTTGATTCCGGTACTTGGATTCACTGACGATGTGGCTGCATTGACACTCGCATACAAAGCCATCCAGGCATCAGTCACACCGGAAATAGATGCCAAAGCCAAAGAGAAAATCGCTGAGTGGTTTAATTGAAAATCTGAAGAAGCCGGTCCAAATTACCATACTTAGGATTTGTTTATGTTTAGCTTCAGCCTTATAAGCGGCATACTTTTTATGGCAGAGATTTTTTATGTGATTTGGGAAATGCCATTCTTAAGTTCTTTAGACTGGCTGTGATGGATTAAAGTCTTCCGGCGAGTTCCGCCTTGATGTCATTAACAATGTAGGTGTCGGACATTATTTGGTAGCCGTATTTGGGATCGTGGAGCTCCTTCCATATCTCTTTTGTTTTACTTTGCAAACTTACATATAATCTTGCAAAATGTCGTCGAGGACTGAATAGATTTCTTCTTCAGTGTTGTAGGGATGGATGTGGAAGTATTTGTCGCCTGTGAGCATAGCCGAAAGGTTCGTGCGTGATTTGTCATAGAAAATGTGCACGGGAATGGCGTGGGCTTCGGCAAAGGCAAGTTCATAGCCGACGCCGAGGGACGGTGTTGTGCATTCGGCGATTACCATATCGGACTCCAGCAACCAGGCGGTATCTTGCTCGTAGATTGCTTCATCCCGGTTCGGCAGACATTCAATCTTGCTTTTTGAAAGGTCCCCGACGTGTTCTGTCAGAACGATGTGATTCCTCTGAATATATTCAATAATACGCTTGTACATATCTGCATCCTGGCGACCGCCACGGATGGATCCGGCAAAATAAACTTTTTTCATTGATACCCCGTGTATAAATTACAAATAAATCACTTTGATTTTAACAGGTCTTCCTTGCCCGTCACAATCAATCTGCAAGATCTGTTTTCACTGCAAAGATAGTGAATGATTCCAACTTTCTATTTATCATTTGAAGTGCTTTTCTATATTGCGCCTGTAGTTCGAAGATATTTGATTACCTTTGTATAATGATTTGATTATGCAATATTATGGATAGCAACAACGACTACATATACTCGGATGGCTCTACCGGCTCTCAGGTATGGGATGATATGGTATCCGGCAAGGTATATGATGCCGCACATCCGTTCCTTCTTGATAGGCTCAACGCCACAAAGGGCAGAATATGGGAGTACAATAGGATGAAGCCGACGATGATTAGGGATAGGAACGAGTTTCTAAGGGGACTTTTGGGCCGGAGCGATGAGGACACCTTCATCAATCAGCCGTTTTATTGCGACTACGGCTGCAATATATCTGTTGGCAAACACTTCTTTGCCAATTTCAATTTCACGGTTCTTGACGAGGCGCCTGTTACTATAGGCGACGATTGCTTCATCGGTCCGAATGTGAGCATTTATACTGCCTGCCATAGCACGGACCCGATCGAGAGGAACTCTCGCAGGGAGTGGGCAAGACCAGTAACTATTGGGGACAATGTCTGGATAGGCGGATCTGTAACCATCCTTCCTGGCGTGACCATAGGCAGCAATGTTACCATCGGTGCCGGAAGCGTTGTCGTAAAAGACATCCCGGACGGATGCGTCGCCGTGGGCAATCCTTGCAAGGTGGTTAAGTTTCTCAACAAGGAGTGACGTGCGTAGTTCGTCTTTTGGTTCAATAGACCGGCATTCTGAGCCTTGATGAAGTCATAGACCCCGCTCATATTTAGTACTATTGGTCGTTTCATAGCGTTTGCGAAAAGAAAAAGCCCGTCCACCGGTTTTCGGCAGACGGGCATACATTTTAAGCCTGATTACTGAATTTCAATTTGCTTAACTGAAGGTTGTTTTTCGCAGACCTTGATTTTCGGGATGTCAATGGTAAGAACTCCATCGTTTACAGATGCTTTGATTTCATCTTTATTCACATCTTCAGGAAGAGCGAGACTCTGTTCGAATTTCCTGTATGAGAACTCCCTGCGGAGGTATTTCCTCTTCTTGTCCTCATCCTTTGATTCGTTCTTCTTCTCCATAGTCAGAACGAGACAATTGTCATCTGTGACTGTGAGTTTGAAATCCTCTTTGGTCATTCCAGGTGCTGCAACTTCAACTTTGTAGTCTTTATCATTTTCTATTACATTGATGGCCGGAGCGGTTGCGCTTGTGCGGGTCATCCAATCATTGGCGAAGAAATCGTTGAAGATTTCGGGCAGCCAATTTT
>JBJEBO010000227.1:0-2756 GCA_051870155.1 Candidatus Cryptobacteroides sp. | reverse complement strand
TAGAAATCATTATTTCCATCGCCGTCGAGGTCATAGATGCCAGGACCAGGGAAATAAGTCCCATAGTATGGACGTGCGAGGAGCTCTCCGTGTTTCCATCTCATAAGGTCAGCATATCTGAATTGTTCCATTGCAAGTTCTACAGCCCTTTCACGGCGGATTTCAAGAAGGACTCCTGAATTGTTAGCGCCTGCAAGGTCTGGATAGAACTCTTCGCTGAGAAGATATGGATCCGGATTTGCATTGGCTTCAGCCATATTCAGATGAGGCATTCCCACGCGGTCGCGAAGAAGGTTGATACTCTTGTCAAGGTCACCCTGGGTGAGGGTTCCCAACTCAGCCTTTGCCTCAGCAAAGTTGAGGTAAACTTCTCCGAGACGGAATACAGGAAGGTCGTTGTAAGACTTGTCAAGTTTGTCATAAGCAAGGTTGTTGTCTGGCATAACCCATTTTGACATCTGGTATCCTGTAACGGCGCAGTTGGCATTATAAGGAAGTTTAGCCTCTGCGTATGAATATGCTCCACCTGCCTCGGTGATTCTTGAACTGCCGGGAACGCGGAGTGTCTGAGAAAGACGAGGGTCTCGGTTCTCTACTTCCTCTGCGAACATTTTGGTCTTGTAATCAGGCTGGTCTGTGAATCTTGTACCATCGCTCATAAGATATGCATCTACGAACTTCTTGGTGATGTTGATAGAACGACCGTCCTCGATACAGGTAGCGGTAGCATTGTGCATAAGGGCGATACCGTAGTCGAAGTTGATTGCAAGGATGTATTCTGAAGTGATTGCATCGTAAGCAGAGAAGAGAACTGCATAGTCGAGTTCAGGCTTGCCTGTTGAATAAAGCTTGAAAGGACCATTGGTCATCAGTTCTTCTGCGGCATCAGCAGCCTGCTGAAGATAATAGGTGTAGTCGTGCTCAGGATAGCTGATGTTGTGGTATTTCCTGAAGGTTCCTTCGAAGAGGCAGAAACGGGCCTTGAGTGCGAGGGCAGCCCATTTGGTTGCACGGTAGTTGAGTCCGCCATAAGAAGAAGGAAGACCTTCAATCGCCTCGTCGATATCCTCAATCATCTTGGTCATCACATATTCGCGGCTATCCCTCGGAGCATAGAGCACAGGGTCGCTTGAACCAAGCTCGTGGTCAACCCAAGGAACGTCTCCGAATTTCTTCACCTTGTCGAAATAAAGATAAACCCTGAAGAATTTGCACAGTGCAGAATATTGTACTGCAGCTGCAGGGTCTTCGCACTGAAGAGGAATATAGTCGAGACAGGTGTTGATTCTGCGCAAATCAGTCCAAGTCCAACTTCCGCCAGATGCAGGTACTGGAAGCCTGTTGTTGCCACCCTTTACGAGGTTGCCAGGATTGTCCGGAGTGAACTGGTCACTCTCCTCCCAATAGATGTTCTTTGGGATGAGGTTGTTGTAGAGCGGGTTCGTGAAAAGCTGAAGGTCCGTGGCAGTCCTGAAATATGTGTCCGGACTGAGTTTGGACGCAGGAGCCTTGTCAAGCATATCCGCACACGAAGTGAGTGTGAGGGCTGCCGCTGCAAGTATTATAATGTATTTTTTCATTGTCTTGTTCTCCATCATTAGAAGGTTATGTCAATACCGAACATATATGATTTCTGCCAAGGATAGAATGCCCTGTTGAAGTCAGTCTGCTTGTTGCTGCTGTCGAGCCTGTCGAATGCTCCCTCAGGATCGATGTAAACTGAATGCTTCTTGAGAGGTGACCAGTAGGCGATATTCTCTCCTGTAAAATAGAATCTGATTCCTTCGATTCCAATCTTCCTTGTGGCTTTCCTTGGAAGGGTGTAGCCGACAGTGAGGTTCTTGAATCTGAGATAGCGAATGTTCTGGAGATAACGGGTATTGGTTTTTGTAAGTTGTCCGTCGTATGCGAGATAAGCGTTTGCTCTTGGGAAGTATGCGTCCTTGTTGTTCTCATCCCAGCACTGGCTCAGGAGGTCTTTTGCCATATATGATGTCATAGGCTGGCAGAAAGGTCCCCAGAATGCGAATGAACGGCTGCTTGGATACCAATAGTGGTTACCGGTTCCCTGGAAGAATGCAGATACGTCGAATCCCAACCAATCCAATGTGATGGTAAAACCATACTGGAGTTTTGCAAGGGAGTTACCGATGATTTTGCGGTCACCAGGATTGTCAACGCTGTTTCCTCCAATATCAATTTTGCCGTTTCCGTCAAGGTCTTCGAATTTCAGCATACCGCCTCTCCAAATCTTGTCTTTTACTCGTGCGCTGACGTATGAAAGGTCAACCTGCTCTGCATAAGCCTGAGCTTCCTCATCGCTCTGGAAGAGGTCGTCTGCAACAAAGCCCCAGATTTCACCAATCTTCATTCCCTCATAATAAGACTTTGCAAATGTCTTTTCCGGGTTTTCATATTTTGTGATTTCTGAGTCATAAGTGCTTATCATACCTTTGATTCCATATCCGAATGGATGTCCTGCAAGAGTGAACTGGTCTTTCCAAGCGAGGGAGAATTCCAAACCTTTGGTCCTCAAGTCGGCAGTGTTCTGCTTAGGGGCGTCTGCACCATAGAGTGACGGAAGGGCATAACCATCTGTAAGCATATTCTTGGTGTCGCGGATGTAAGCCTCACCTGTGAACTGGAGTCTGTTCTGGAACATATCGATGTCGAGACCGACATTGTAGTGGATAGAGGTCTCCCAAGTCAAGTCGGATGAGTTAGGTGCTGAGATGCTTGCATATTTTGCAACTGTG
>JBJEBO010000226.1:0-2771 GCA_051870155.1 Candidatus Cryptobacteroides sp. | reverse complement strand
CGGAGCAATATCAAGGGCCTCCTCATAATAGGCGACTGCCGTGCTGTCGTTGTACATAGACATCTGATAATCACCGAGAATGGAAAGGATTTGAGGCGAAGAGAAATCTTTGTTGAACTCCTCAAGACAAGCAAAGGCATCGCGCTGGCGGTCGAGCCTGCGAAGAATGTCGAAACGGGCCATCGCCGTCATTTCTGTCCGGCCAAACACGGTCTCAATCTGGTCCAATGTCTCAAGAGCCTGTTCCATTTTCCCCTGGGAGACATAAAGCTGGGCAAGATTGTAATAAAGGTCGCTCTTTTTCGGGAAATCTTTCAGCAAGCCCTCATATATATCTTCCGTCAGTTCCGGACGGCCTGTCGCGGAATAGAGACCGGCAAGCCTGTAACGATACCAGAAATTTCCATTGTCCAAAGTTGCCGCAGCCCTCAAATGCTCCTCAGCGCCATCCATATCGGAAAGCATAAGACGGGAGAGTGCGAGCCAATAATGGGCCGCATCGTTTTCCGGATTTTCCTTGAGAACATTCCTCAAGATTGCTGAAGCATTATCGAATTTGCCTGCATTATATGATGCCACTGCATCTATAATCTGATTTTCTGCCGTCCTTGACTGTTTTTCCTGAGACATCGCAGGATGGGAAAACAAAGAAAGGCAGCATAAAGCAAGGCTTAATATTATTTTGTGTGAAGTTTCCATATTTTTGCAAAATTAGTATAAAATACAATAAACAGACCATTTTTTTGTAATTTTGCATAATGTGCAAACGCTTCAGGAGCGTTCCTTCGACCACGATGCAACATTTTCAGCGGTCTTTGCATCTATACGTCGAGTGTTTAACCGGAAGGCCGCGTCTTACGAGTTTTGAACGAGCAGACGACACAACAGTTGATCGACCTTTGCATAAAAGGCAACAAAGTCGCCCAGAAGTCTTTATATGACACACTGGCACCGACTATGTTCGCCGTCTGCATACGTTATGCCGGGGACAGGACTTTGGCCGAAGACCTTCTGCAGGACGGATTCGTGACTCTGTTCTCAAAATTGGACAGCTACAAGGGGGACGGTTCTTTCGAAGGATGGGCGCGAAGGATTTTCATAAACACTTGCCTGATGTACCTCAGGAAAAAGGATGCGCTGAAGATGAGCGACGAATTGGAAGAGGCGCGCAACATCATTTCCGGAACGTCTTCGCAGATAGAAGACATAGGATACAAGGAACTGATAAAAATCATAGGAGGGCTGCCGGACGGATTCAGGACAGTATTCAACCTTTATGTGATAGAAGGAATGTCCCATAAGGAGATTGCCGGTTTGCTCGGGATTACGGAAACGACATCAAGGACGCAGCTCAGCAGGGCAAGAAGCTGGCTGCAGAACAAGATAAAAGGCATCAAATGATGACTGAACAGGAAAACAGGGATTTTGATATAAAGATGAGATCCATCCTTGAGAATGCGACGGAGGAAGTGCCGCCACAACTCTGGGAGGGAATCAGCGCAAAAGTGGAAGCCGGGCAGAAACGCAAGGCTTTGCTTCTGTGGCTACGCAGGATAGGAACTGTCGCAGCTGCAGCTGCCGTCCTCATAGCAGTGATTCTGAGTATCAGACCATCTGAAAGTCCTGTTGCTGAACCGGAAAACCGCATTGCGGAAGCTCCGGTAGAAGTTATCACAGAAGAACACCCGGCTATTGCCCAGAGTCTTGACAGCCCAATTTCAAATGAGGCAAAGACCGGAAAAAATGCTTCATATTCGGGACATCATCCAGTCTATAGTCAGGCGGCAGGACAGGAACAAGCCGAAGCATCCGGAAAAACTGATGATCCGGCAGCAAATCAGGACTTCAACAAGGCAGACAATCCTGTAGCAGAATCACAAATCGTAACAGTTCAGGAAACGGAAGAAGCTCCCGTCTGTACCATCCCTGAAGAAAACGGCAAATTTGAAGATTATGATATCTTTGACGATTTGAAAGAGGACAATGATGTGGAAAAAGTCACCACAGCTGTAGAGTTGTCAGGACTTGCAGCAGGCAACACCGCCAATGCCTCAAACCGCCCGGGAGGCATTCCTTGGAAAGGCCAGTCCTCCGTAAGGGACAGGATTTCAGAAACCGGAGAATCCACATTCGCCATACCGGTATCGCTTGGAATCGGAGTCAAGATAATGTTCACACCGAGATGGGCTCTCGGAACCGGAGTAAGTTACACTATTCTGAACCGCACGTTCCCAGGAACATATATTGACGAAAACGGACAGGCTCAGTCCTTCTCTGATATCAAAAACACACAGCATTACATCGGAATCCCGCTCAATGCATATTTCAGTATAATTTCCAAAGACTTCGTGGATTTCTATGCTTATGCCGGAGGCAGCGTCGAGAAATGCGTTTCGAACAGTTTCAGAATGCTCGGGACACCTACCACCTATTCAGAAAAAGTTCCCGGAGTCCAGTTATCCGCAAACATAGGCCTCGGTGCTGAATTTATCGTTGCCAAACGTCTTGGTATTTTCATAGACCCAAGCCTTCGCTACTATTTCAAATGCAACCAGCCTAAGAGCATCAGAACCCAACAGCCTCTCACATTCGGAGTTCAGGCAGGTCTTAGGGTAAGACTTTGAGAGGAACTCTTCCGAATTTCCAGGGATTCTTATAAATTTTCGCCACATTTTTCTCTTTTTAACTGTTTTTTCTTTTTTACAGATGCATATTCGGGCATAAATTATCCGCGTATGCTAACAACAGTCATTGGTGCAAAATGTGTCGGA
>JBJEBO010000225.1:0-2774 GCA_051870155.1 Candidatus Cryptobacteroides sp. | reverse complement strand
CTTTGAATAAATACGAATAATCAATTCTACACACTTCAATTATCGTTTTTTCTCAAATTAACCCTTTATATAGTCTATATTTTCCTTTTCACATTTCCGATGCAGCCTCTTCGCTGATAACTTTGTTATGTGCAATAGGCTTTGGAATGCCATTATAACAACTATTATAATTATGAAACTAAAATTAAAATTTCTGACTTATCTTGCATTGATGCCCGCAATATTTGCGATGGTATCCTGCGCCGGACTTGAAGAGCAGAACGCATCCAGGTTCAGCGTTGACAAGATCAATGTTGACCTGATTTCGTCGGGACAATTGTCATCCGGAGAACCGGCGACAATATCTGTCGTGGCGAATAAAGGTTATGAAATCGTGTCTGATTCCGACTGGCTTTCGGTTGACAAACCGCAAGGCAAAGGTCGAGTAGTCGTTTCCGTCCTGGCGGAGAAATATCCTTCCGGTCCCGGACGTTCCGGAGTCCTCACTATTTCAAGTGAAGGTAGGGAGAACAAAGTCACAGTCAAACAGACCGCAACTCCGTTTCCAGCCTTTGGCTATGTCTATTTCGCTGACGATTTCTCTTGGCTCAAACCTTACATTTCTGCCTACAATGAGAAAAATGCCAATCCAATCGGAGACTCTGTGAGGGATCAGTCCTCAAGTGCCAATGCACCGAATATCCACAGCCTAATGCCTGAGTTGATCGAAGATCTCAACGCACGCGGTTATGTGGAACTTAATCCAGGTGCATCAGTGCTCTATCTGCAGGATGCTTATTTCAAATTCGGAAAAACTTCCAACCATAATGGATTGATTCTTCCAGCCCTCAATCTCAAGGCTACTTCAGAAGAAGAAACTGATGTCGAACTTTCATTCGATTGGTGTGCCCACGGTACAGGTGCTGGCAATATCGACAAAGTGGCCATTATGGTAGAGGTGGTTTCCGGTCCGGGGGAAGTAATCCTTCCAAACGGAGGAGCCTCAAAACAGAGCGTCGCTTTTGAAACCACACAGAAGAAGGGAGAATATAAATGGATGAAGGTGACAGTTAATCTCACGGGAGTTACTTCCGATACCAGATTCTCAATCAGACCGGCCAAAATGTACACCGAGGGTGCTCCGGACCAGCAGCGCTGGCATCTGGATAACATCAGCATCGTGAAAGTGCCTGCTTTATAATAATGAATAACAACTATGACTATGAGAAGCAATATAATCAAATCGGCACTTCTTGCAGCCTTCACACTCGTGCTTGGCTCATTGGTGTCGTGCCAGAAGAATTACGGCGAGCCTGATCCGTTCCTCAGCGTGCCGTCGGGTGTCGTAACCGTGGATTACAGTGGAAGGAATGCTTCCGGCATATTCCCAGGCATCGAAATAGGAAGCAACAGGGCTTGGAAAATCACCGGATGTCCTGATTGGGCAGTCCCTGACGTGACTTCAGGAGAGAGAGGCAGGGTGACTGTATTCATCACTTGCTCAGAGAATACAACCGGAGAAGACCGTGAGGGAAAGATTGTCATCAGCAGTGAAGCAGGTGAGAAATCTGTGACCATACACCAGTCCTATAAAGTGGAAGTACTTGAAATAAGCGCAGATGCGTTTGCACTTACCGGTGCCGGCTATCTCGACAATGGAGCAAAGGCATCTTTCTACATCCTTGATGTGAACAGCGATTGGGCTATAACTTCAGATAGCGATTGGCTCAAGTCATCCGAGACCAAGGGAGCCGCAGGTCAATATATCAAGATTGAAATTACTGCTGACGAGAATCTTAGCGTAGAGGGTGCAAGAACAGGAATCCTGACTGTAAAAGCAGGAAACATTGCCAAAGCAATTACAGTAACCCAGTCAAAGGACGGACTCGAAATCAGTATAGCACAGGTTAATGTAAGTAAATATGGAGTCAAGGACGACGGCTCTGCGATTTCTTTCGTCGTAAGTTCTTCTTCTGCCTGGACTGCATCAGCTCCATTATGGATTACAGTCAATCCTGCATCCGGCAGCGAGGGTGATGTCACTGTGACAGTCACGGTCGCACCGAATACAACAGGAGCACAGCAGACTGGAACAGTTACCATCTCTTCTGTCCGTGGAGACAATAAGGCGGATTTCATAGTGAATCAGTCTGCTACCCCGTTTGAGGACAACGATCTTCTCTTTGTAGATGATTTCTCTTGGCTCAAACCTATGATTGACGCCTATAACGAGGCAAATCCTAATAAGCCTATTGGCGACAGTGTGAAAGAAAATAATGCAAGCGGAAATGCTCCGAACATTTATGGCACGGCGGGTTTGAAGGAAATGTTCCCTGAACTAATTGCTGCACAAGGATATGTGGATTTGAGATATGTTCCTGGACAATATGAATGCCTATATCTGCAGGATGCTTATCTGAAGATGGGTAAGACAAGTTACCACACAGGTCTTCAACTCCCTGCTCTCGATCTTGAAAGCGGCGAAAAGGCTGACATCGTCCTCTCATTCGACTGGTGTGCACATATGACTTCAAGCGGAAACATCGACAATGTTACAATTACAGTCGAGATTGAAGGTGAAGGAACAGTCCAGGGTACTTCTGACCCTTCAGGAAAGACCTGCGATCCGATTGCATCCGACCAGGAGAAAAAACAGTTGAAATGGATGACACCTTCCGTGACCCTCACCGGACTGACAAAAGATTCGAAAATCAAGATCAGACCTACCCAGATGATGCTTGCAGTCGGTGAAAAACCGGACCAGCAGCGCTGGCATATCGACAACATCAGGATTG
>JBJEBO010000224.1:0-2780 GCA_051870155.1 Candidatus Cryptobacteroides sp. | reverse complement strand
AAATTTTAATTATATAATTATGAAAAGGCTCGCTTTTACGGCTGCTGTTGCAGCCGCGATGACTTTGTCAGCTTGTATTTCGAATTTGGAACCGGAAATCAATCAGGACCAATTGACAGATCTTTCCTTCGAAGCATATTATGATGCCGAGACAAAGACAGTTCTGACGGATGGGGTCAATGTGCAATGGCTCCCGGGTGACAAAATCAGTATAAGCGGAGCCTCAGAGGCATTCCTATCCTCCTGCACGGAGTCTTCATCCATCACCGAATTCAAAGGCAAGGCACCTGCAGAAGATATATGGTATGCAGTCTATCCTTATGAACTTGTCAAAAGTTGGGATGGTCCTGTGGCTACCATTGAACTTCCTACTATTCAGGAGGCTGTGGACGGCAGTTTTGCCAATGGTCTCAGCATTATGACAGCTTCGGCAACAAAGGACGAGATGTCATTATCATTCCGAAATGTCCTCTCATTCCTTAAGTTCACCATAGGTCCCGAATCCAGCGGAATAACCGATGTAATCCTTTCCGGCAACGCAGGCGAGATAATGACAGGAACCATAACTGTTGACTGTTCAGCGGGCACGCCTGAAATTTCCTCTGTTTCAGACGGTTCAACTGAAGCTAAGTTCCATTTTTCAACACCTCTTGAGGCTGGTACTTATTACATTGCAGTGATTCCACGTTGTTTCGAGAAGGGTATTACCCTTGAATTCCGTGACTCTGATGCAAGGAGTTTCAAGAAAAAAGTTTCTTCTACGGTCACATTCAAAAGAAACATAATCAAGGACGGCGGAAAAATCAATGTGGTCTTTGAAGAAGAACCATTAAGCCAGAGAGACATCCTGATGGAATTGTACAATGCAACTGCTGGTGCGACCTGGACAAACAACACAAACTGGGGTTCTTCACAACCTCTGTCCGAATGGTATGGTGTGACCGTATCTGGGGACAAGGTGGTCGGATTGAATCTCAGTCAGAACAACCTTACAGGTTCTCTGCCAGGATCCATAGCAGAACTTGTCTGTCCGGAAAACGAAATTTATCTCTATAACAACAATTTGAGCGGTCCGATTCCGGAAGAGCTGAAGAATCATCCTGAGTGGAAAAACCAGTGGATGAACTTTATGTGGAACAACTCATTCGATTTGGAAACGGCGGACATCCCGGCTCCGGAGTATTTCACATTCACAAGCATATATGGCACAACATTTAATTCGGAAGACCTGTTCGCTGATAACAAAATAATTGCATACTACCAATTCAGCAGCGATTACGATCATTACGGCACAATGCTCGAAAGTTATTGTGAACAATATGGCAGTCAGGGATTTGAGGTCTTAGGAGCGATGTACAATGCAGATGTCGCCACGGCACAGCAGTATAAAATTGACAACGATTATTCCTGGATAATTGGTCTGACAAATTGGTCCAACAATCTCCGTGATTCCAACTACTATTCTTATTTCTATCCTGTCGGGATTGTTCCGACATTGACTTTGTTCGACTGCGAGAAAAGACAGGTTATTTTCAGTGATCTCCTTGAAAGCACAAGTGGACTTGACGGTTTATTGGCAAACATATTCGGGAAATACGAATCTACCGATTTTTCCGCAAATGGCAAGGTGCACACTCTTCAGACTGCGACTGAAGGCAACGGTATTGAGATTGTCCTTATGGGAGATGCATTCAGCGACAGACTCATTGCGAACGGAACGTATGAAACACGAATGAAAGAGGCTGCGGAAGCATTTTTCATTGAGGAACCTTACAAATCATACAGGCATCTTTTCAATATCCACTATGTGGATGTAGTATCCACAAATGAGGTATATGGCGGTGTAACGGCATTGGGTGGCTATTTTGGAGAAGGTACTCGTGTGGGAGGAAATGATTCAATATGCAAGGAATATGCATTGAAAGCCGTTCCTGCATCAAAAATCAATGAAACAATGATCGTAGTGGTGATGAACCGTATCTATTATGCCGGAACCTGCTATATGTACTATCCTACAACATCCAATGATTGGAGCTCAGGTGCATCAATTTCCTATTTCCCATTGGGAAGAAACGGAGAGATGGAGATTTTGCTGAACCACGAGACCTGTGGTCACGGCTTTGCAAAACTTGCTGACGAATATTATTATGATTCAATGGGGACGATTCCGGCAGCAACTGTTGCAACATACACAGATTTGGGGACTTTGGGCTGGTACAAGAACGTCGATTTCACAAGCGATCCGGCACAGATAAAATGGGCAAAATTCCTCACGGATAGCCGATTCTCAGGACAGGGTCTCGGTGTTTATGAAGGAGGATGTACTTATCCGAAAGGCGTATGGAAATCTACCGAAGAAAGTATTATGTACCATAATACGGGAGGATTCAACGCACCTTCACGCGAGGCTATCTGGTACAGAATCCATAAACTTGCATACGGAGCAGATTGGGAATATAAATTTGAGGACTTCGCGGAATTTGACACACAGAGTCGTGCCGCATCTGCAACGGCAGTTCCGTTCTACCTTGCAAGACCGACAGACCTGCCTCCTCTCGATCCGCCTGTAGTTGTTCCTCATCCACTTAATTAAGAAATCTTCAGTCCTTACGGATGTTTATTTAATTTTCCTGACTTTTTTCAGAAGAAAAATGAAAAAAGTCAGGAAAACTCTTGACTCGTACCTTAGGTCATATACTATATTTGCAGTCGAATCATAAATCGCGCGATAATATGAGCAGTCTTAACCCACATTGCAGCTAATCCCCCATCTGAAAAAT
>JBJEBO010000223.1:0-2781 GCA_051870155.1 Candidatus Cryptobacteroides sp. | reverse complement strand
GTCAGATGCTTTTTGACGCGAATCTCACCTGGAACCATCAGGAATGGGCGGCGGACAAAACATTGGAAAGGCTTATGGCTCAAGGGGTTGTAAAAGACACGATAATAGTGGGAATCGATAACGACAAGGTGTTCCGCATTCCGGAATACGCCCCTGATGACATTAGTGAATTTCTCGCTCCTGGAGACCCTGTCTATATAGGTCTGCCGTCTATGGGAAACGCCTACCTGAAATTTATAGTCACAGAACTTAAACCATTCATAGACAGTCATTATTCAACATATACCGATGCAGAGCACACCTTCATTATGGGAAGCAGTTGCGGGGCCCTCATTTCCCTCTATGCGCTTTGCAAATATCCTGATGTGTTCGGCGGAGCCGGCTGTCTTTCGACGCACACGTCATTCGAATCTCCAGGCAAATCCAAACAGAAGGATTCTTCTGTCAAAGCCTTTCTGGACTACCTCAAAGCCTATCTTCCCAAAGCAAACACAAAATTTATTTATATGGATCGCGGCAGCAGAGGTACGGACGCCTCATACGCGAGTTCACAGAAAAAAATCACGGACTGCATCCGCAGCCTTGGCTGGGACTCCGTTCATTTTCAGTACCGCTTCTTCAGAGGGGCATCCCACTGCGAATCAGATTGGGCCTCCCGCCTCGACATTCCCTTCTCCTTCCTTCTACGCAAATGATAAACCGGTCTAACATTAATTCCGGTGAAGCAAGCAATTCGTCCATATAGAATATAAAGTTAATAAACACAATCCTCTATTGGTCTGCAATACCAATCGGTTTTGGCTGTGTGGTCTGCACACCAGACTGCAAAATCAGGATAAGCGTCGGCAATCGCAACACACTCTTTGCACCATCTGTAACTACCTGGAATACAAATCATATATGGCACATAGGTATTCGCAGATGATGCTATCACAGACTGTTTATTGTCTCCGACAAGAATTGCAAAACCACCCATATCAGTGCTGCTCATAGTGAAATTTTTGCCTACAGGAACAGTGAATGAGTTTGCATCTAAATGAGGATTTCCCTTATAAGTATTGACCATCTCTGTTGTTTTCTTACCAAAAGCAGAGTGAATTTCAGGACCATACTCACGACCATTGAACAGAAGGCGAGCAGGAATGGTACCTCCGGCAGCAAGCGGAGTCACAGTTGCATTTTCTTCGCCGGCCACATAACTGATACGATAGACGATGTCGTTGAAATCGCAGTCTGCCACAGTTCCAAGGTCCTCACAAGCGAGGATCCAACTTCCGGACTCACGTGGGGTATCCACCACATCAGCAATGCCGCCATTTGCCTTAAGCAATCCTTCTGATGCGAACACCATTCCGTTGTAATTGTCGTTGTAAACATTCGCCTCGGCCCTGAAGCTCAGGTAATCGTTGATGCCCTCGGTCCAGAAAGATGTATATTCAGTCTTGGCGACCTCACGTTTATTCCATTCATCATACATTGAATCTTCATTTCTGTAGGCCTCGGAATAAACGGTGAACTCCCCTCCCCAATCCAACATACGTACATAGAAGCCGAAGTTCACGCCGGCAGGCACATTTACAACGATTCCTTTAGAGCGACGGTCGTTGCCGGTCCAAGTGCCATTGTATGCACTATTTTCCCAATTAGTAACCCAAGAACCGTATGGATCTGATTGGCGGAGTTGTGTAAAATTCTGATCGTCCGGAGAATATATTGGTTGAAGTACCAGATTGCCATTGTACTGATAATAAATACCATAAGTGAACAGACCTTTTTCGGTATAGTTTTGCTGGAAGTGTACAGGATGGAGGGTGAAATGTCCGTCCTTGGTTGTAAACAAACCTTGTTTCGTGGTATTATGGGCATTGGCAACAAAACTGCCGATATTCAGATATTCCTGATAGTAATCAAGTACACTTACTGAATACGGTGCACCAGTGTCAGTGAAGACGGTTTTGGTTGATGTTTCTTTTGTAAAATCTACTGATGAATCCACCTGACATTCCAACACCTTGCGGTCACCATAAGAAGCGACATAAACATTCTGAATGTCAGCAGCCACGTCAAATGTAAAAATATTGTCGCCATTTATTGCATCGTAACGTGCCAACAAACAGGATTTTCCACCTTGCAAACAATAAATCTCCACCTTGCCATTCTTGCCGGTAGTAACTTTAATTTGTGCATTGGCAGCCAGATTCCAGTTGTGATTTTCATCAACTTTCCCATTTACCATCTGGCCGAAAGATGAATTCGAAACGTGTTCCTGCCAATTCCCCATTCCGAATTTATTACAAGAAGAAAGGATACAAGTCAGTGCTATTAAATATGTAATCTTTTTCATAGGTTACAAAAAATCTATATAATTTGAATTATTATAACTTAATTATCTCGCGAATATACAGCTTAATTTGCGTATTTACAAGCTTTTTTACCTGCTAATAGTGGATTCGTCCTTGAACCCGTATTCTCCATTGCGGAGTTCCACAACCCTCTTGGCACGGATTGCGTCTGCAAGGCGAATTTCAAGCGGAGATATGGAGAAGCCGTCAGAGATCCAATCCTTGTCGTATTCGAATACGCTTCGGTCCCTTTCCGGAGTCATCTGTATTGTGCCGACTGTTCTGCCGCCAATAGTGACAGTTATCTTCAGTATATCCTTCATCGTCCTTTCTGTCTGCTCCGGTTTCTGTTGATAGTCTCGAGTTCTTCGCCGGTAGAGAACTTCGACTTGCCCATAATTGCGCTCATCTCGTCGAAATAGCCGAATTCGACAACCAG
>JBJEBO010000222.1:0-2789 GCA_051870155.1 Candidatus Cryptobacteroides sp. | reverse complement strand
TGATCTGAAGAAAACGAATTATTCCACAAAACTCAATTTGTTCTTTATTGACCTGAAGTAGTATATGCCGACTAATCTCCTAAAAATCTATAACCAGTTGCTTGAACTAAACAGTTTGAACGAGCAACAACGTATATCTTCCCTCAAAGGTGTTTTCAATAGGGATTTTGTCAATAACCCTGACTTCAGTTTCAGAAAGAAGAAACTCAATCCGACTCCTGCTGAAGGCGAAGACACAATGGAACGTTTTTTCAGACACCTCACTACAATAATAACAGATAAAGCAACAAGGAAAAGAGAATATGATCCTTCTCGTTCTGTAAGACTGCATTGGGTAAGATTTCATCTTGAAGAGCGGAAAAAAGACAATATGTCAGTGTTTACCGTTGAAGAACCAGAAGGCATGAGAACTTACATTTGGGATAAAGATGAAGATTATATTATCGTCCTCGAACCTTTGCGTAAGAAAGACGAATACTATCTGCTCACTGCATACCACATGGAGGGGAAAGACAAAGCACGGAATAAGATGGCCAAAAAGTGGAAACGGAGAATAAAGGAATAACAATAAAAGCAAAAGACGCAGAGCATCTATGGCTTGCGTCCTTCGATTTCCTTTTCTCAACTGAGAAATGAACTCGCTGCAAAGATACAAAACTTTTCGATTCCGCAATACAAATAGAACGAAATATCAATATATATCAGCAAATTTCTGAAGTTATTCCTGCCGTACCATACTAATGTTTTAATAGGAATAGTATTTGATTTTCTGTACCACATTTGTACCACAAATATACTATTTCTTTAATTATCAAATAGTTCCAAAATCTGCGTGGGGAAATAAATCAAGATTCTGATTTACAATAAGTTATTAACGAATACAATTGAAAGCGATTGAAGGTGATTGGAACATCATTAACAATCCGGAAGAATAACACTCAGTTTTCATCATAGTGATAGCTGTTACCGAAAAATTGCTATATTTGTACCGAAATTTTTGAGAAAATCCGGTATAAATTCACTTTAAGGAGAATGACGCAGGAGTAATTATGGCGAAAGATAAGGAGAATAAGATAAAGTATGCTGTGCTGGGGATTATTGAAGATAGTCCCGAGCATAGCGTGTTCTTTCTAAGCGATTTTGCCGAGATTACTTCTCTGGAAACCATCCGTAAGATACTGTCTCAAGCATGCGAGACAAAACTGCTGTCCAGGATAGCGCACGGCATATATGTAAAGCCTATGATGTCGAGATTCGGAGAGGTTCCTATTCCTTTGGAAAAGGTGGCCAAGGCAATTGCGGAGCGCGATCACTCACAGATAATGCCAACCGGTAGTACTGCAGCGAATCTTCTTGGTTTGTCAACTCAGGTGCCAATGGTAGTTTCATATATTACGACTGGCTCTTCTAGGACAATCAATATCGGGAACCGTTCCTTGAGTTTCCGTCATGCCGCTCCTAACAGTTTTGCATATAAAGGGACTTCTATCCCCTTAGTTGTTCAGGCTTTCAAGGAACTTGGCGAAGAGAATATTGGAGAACGTGAGGAATCTATTGTCTCGAAATTTCTTTCTGATGCAACGGATAAGGATGTGCACACAAGTGATATATTGCTTGCCCCGATGTGGATTCAGAAAAAGCTTAAGAAATTGATAACCCATAGTTGATATGTTGCATTGGCAAAATTATAGTTTGGAAGAAAGACTGCAGTTGTTGGATATAACGAGTGCAGCTAATGCATTGCCCCGATTGGCTGTGGAAAAGGATTGGTGGGTTGTCATTGTCTTGAAAGCACTTTCACAAACCTCATACGCTCCACTGATGTCATTCAAGGGTGGGACTAGTTTGTCAAAGGGCTGGAACCTGATTTTCAGGATGTCAGAGGATATTGATATCGCTATCCGCAGGGAGGGGCGTTTTTCCATTTCCGGTACTTCAAAGAACCAGTTGGCAAAGGCGAGAAGGGTTGCAAGACATTATATAGTCCGTGAACTTCCTGCTGAGTTGACCGCCGCATTGATGGACTTGGGCGCCAAAGAATTTGAGGTTGTACCTGAGATCGCTGTTGAACGTAACGGTGAGATGAAGGAATTAAGGGCAGACACACATCCATCGGTTCTTTATGTTAATTATAAGTCCATTGTCCCTGAAACGTCCGAATATGTGGTGTCCAGGGTTAAAATTGAATTGAGTTGCCTCTCAATGGATGAACCTGTCGAGAAAAAGACTATCCGCTCGTTCATCGCTGAATCAGTGCCGAATTCTGAAGAACTGGCTGTGGATTTCCCAACGGTTGTGCCGACAAGGACTTTTCTGGAGAAGTTGTTTCTCCTACACGAGGAATTCCAAAGACCTAAACCACGCAGCCTTAGGATGTCAAGACATCTGTACGATCTAGAAAAGCTGATGGATACTGACTTTGGGCTTGCAGCCTTACAGGACAAGTTTCTATACAATGAAATAATTCAACATAGGAATGTCTTCAACCACATTGATGAAGTAGATTACACTACACATTGTCCGGAAAAGGTAAAATTCCTGCCACCTATTGAATTGATCGATGACTGGCACAAAGACTATGATTCTTTAATGAAGCATTTCCTGTATAGCAACCAGGAGAATTTGAGTTTCGAGCAACTGATGAAGAGAATGACTGAACTGATGATAAGAGTCAGGTCGTTAGAGTAGTTCAGTTGTATACAGGTTTTCATCAACTGTTCATTTGCTGAAATATTGATTAAGTAAACATTAAAAAATAACTTGGTACATTTTTCAGGCAGCCAAAGACA
>JBJEBO010000221.1:0-2794 GCA_051870155.1 Candidatus Cryptobacteroides sp. | reverse complement strand
TTAGATTTGGATAGGATTTTCGAGAATAGATTGGTTTTCGAAAAGGGAGTTTAGTGGTGCTAAATGACCGATGAGAAAATCAATATAGACCGAAAAGATGTCCAAAGATAATGCAGAGATTTTTTTAAAGATTCCTAAGATGGAGGAAGCGGGAAAGGTTGCATCCCAAATAATTACCGATGACAATTGACAGATAGAGAATCAGGACACGGCTCAATTCGGAAGCAAGGAAATCAAACGGTGCAAGGGCATAATAGAAGGCATCGGCCACGCAGTGTGGGAAACCGCAGAGCACAAAGACACTCACGCCCACGAATGTAGGCACCAGTTTTCCTCCAGTCTTATATGCATATACAGCCTCCTCAACAATCCATCCGCACGCAATAGCGAGAAGACCTGCCTTCCACCAACCTGTGGTAAGACGCATATCCAGCACCCTTGCTGCTGAATCAGGCATTGGCAAGGGTGACAGTTTTGCCAGCAGAGCCACAATCACAGCCCCGACTATATTCCCAAGAAGGACTCCCAAAAGCCAGAGATGCCTTTTAGGAGTGAAATCAACCCTTCCTGCCTGCCCGGTAAAAAGGAAGAGTTGATAAATATATACGGACACCAGTCCGAAACTGAAGAGAATGCTTCCAGCCACTCCCCCAACGGCAAGATTGGCGAAACCACCAAGAGCAATCATCGCTCCTGCCATTATGGAGCGCTTTGTCAAATCTGTCAATTCCTTCGCTGTCATATATTATGTACTTTAACTATTTACAAGTGCCATAGTAAGTTGCATACCATTTAGCAAAAGCACGGAGTCCGTCACGTAAAGGAGTGGATGGACGGAATCCGAAATCCTGTTCAAGCGGAGTCGTGTCGGCGTAAGTCACAGGAACATCACCTGGCTGCATAGGCACAAGTTCCTTATGAGCCTCAAAATCATAGTCAGCCGGCAGTACACCTGCAGCCACCAATTCTTCCTGAAGAATCGTCACGAAATCAAGCAGATTCTCAGGAGAGTTGTTACCAATGTTATATACTTTATATGGTGGCACAGGAAGTCCATCATCACCTGTACTTCTCTCCGGAGCGTGTTTCATAACACGGATTACTCCCTCGACAATGTCATCCACATAAGTAAAATCCCTCTTGCAATTGCCATAATTGAAAATCTGGATGGTCTTGCCAACTCTCAACTTGTCTGTAAAACCGAAATATGCCATATCAGGACGACCTGCCGGTCCATAAACTGTGAAGAACCTCAAACCAGTGGACGGGATATCATAGAGTTTGCTATAGGCGTGAGCCATCAACTCATTGCTTTTCTTTGTGGCAGCATAGAGGCTCACAGGATTGTCAACCTTGTCATCCGTGCTATATGGGATCTTTTTATTTGAGCCATAAACAGATGAAGATGAAGCATATACAAGATGCTCAACCTCATAGTGGCGGCAAGCCTCCAAAATATTATAGAATCCGATTACATTGCTCTCGATATATGAATCCGGATTGGTGATGCTATATCGAACTCCTGCCTGGGCGGCAAGATTCACAACAACAGAAATCTTATTCTCACGGAAAATCTTTTCCACAGCATCCCTGTCTGCGATTGAAGCCTTAATGAATGTCCACGGACCAATCTCATCAATCTCCTTCAGACGTCCATATTTGATATTGACATCATAATAATCCGTGATGGAATCAATTCCGATAACCTTCACATCCTTAACCTCACGAAGCAATCTCTTGACGAGATTGCTTCCAATGAAACCGGCAGCTCCGGTCACCAATATTGTCTTGCCCTCAAGACTTATGTTTTCTGGCAGCATATAGTATAATTATTCGTTTATTATCAAGTTTTTCAAATTGTAATTCATTGAATATTCGAGAGTTGTACGGTTTGCAAAACTTACATAGTTCCGCCGAATCGTTCGCAGGCCTCCTTATAAGTATCAAGACTTCCTATATCAAAACGACCTGCCGTCATCTTCCAAGCGTGCATAGGGGTATTCTCCACCATATAATGTGCTAAATTGCCCGGTGCATCACTTCCGCAGCCATTTTCTATGCTATGACGAACAAGGTCTAGATCCTTCTTCAGATAGACATAAAACGGGGGTACAGCCCAATGGGACTTGGGCACCTGAGGTTTTTCCTCCATTCCAAGCACCCTGTCATCCTCATCCAATTCCACAACTCCCGTCCTCTGCAATTTAGCCAATTCATCCTGTCTGTGACACATTATGCAGGACGTCCCCTTCCTCAACGCGAAATCCACAAACTCCTTGAAACTGAAAAACAAAATGTTGTCCGCGGCAACGACCAGCAAATCATCATCTATATTCAATTTTTCCATTGCAAAAAGCAGGTCACGGACGGCTCCAAGCCTGGTCTCATTGGTACTGGTCCCGTCATCCACAATAGTAAGAGGCTTTGTATATGACTGACGAGATGCCCACTCACGGAATACATCCGCAAAACGATGGTTCGTGATAATGATATGCTCGTCTATTTCCTCAATCTTGTCGATATCATCAAGCATCCTCCCAAGAATGGTGGACTCCCCTATCTGAAGCAGAGGCTTCGGAAAATTTCTTGTCAACTCACCCAGACGGGTGGCATATCCTGCGGCTATTACTATATTTTTCATACGTATAGTTATTCATCAAAGATATCTCGACTTCGCCCTTCAGGCTTCGCTCGATATGACAGTGGTTTGTTCGATATGACAGTGGTTTGTTCGATATGACAGTGGTTAATTTGATATGACAATAGTAAGATTCCTATTCAATAGGCATAAAAC
>JBJEBO010000220.1:0-2797 GCA_051870155.1 Candidatus Cryptobacteroides sp. | reverse complement strand
GGGTAACAAGGGTTTCATAGAGTTTCTCACCGTGACGGGTACCGATAATCTTGACCTCTGTCTCGCCGTATTTAGGATCAACTTTCGAGTAAACCTCCTTGAGAGCCTTTGCAAGTACATCCAGTGTAGCAGCCGGAGCCTTCTGTACGAAGAGGTCTCCGTTGCGACCGTGCTCGAATGCATACATCACAAGGTCAACTGCATCGTCGAGGGTCATCATATACCTTGTCATATTCGGATCGGTGATGGTGATTGGCTTGCCTTCCATCATCTGCTCCACCCAAAGCGGAATCACTGATCCACGGCTTGCCATCACATTACCGTATCTTGTACAACATATTGTTGTCTTAGCATCCGGACCGAGAGCGCGTCCCTGGGCAATTGCAACTTTCTCCATCATTGCCTTCGAAATCCCCATAGCATTGATCGGATATGCAGCTTTGTCTGTTGAAAGCACCACGACATTTTTCACTCCGTGTGCAATTGCAGAGAGAAGGACATTGTTTGTTCCCTCCACATTGGTACGAACTGCTTCCATCGGATAGAACTCGCAAGACGGAACTTGTTTGAGAGCGGCTGCGCTGAAAACGAAATCTACTCCGGCCATAGCGAAGTCCACTGCCTCACGATTGCGGACATTGCCTATATAAAATTTTACCTTATGAGCTACATCAGGGCGGTTCGCTTGGAGAAAATGACGCATATCATCCTGTTTTTTCTCGTCTCTCGAGAAGATGCGAATCTCGCGGATATCGCTGTCAAGGAATCGTCTCAAAACAGCATTGCCAAACGAACCGGTGCCTCCAGTAATCAGGAGGACTTTATCTTGAAAGATACTCATAAATTATTGATATTTAAATTATTATTCTTATTCAAACATTTCCCTCTGCGTAGTTTCGATCAGCTCTGCTACGGTTTGTTCGGTGACGGAGGCGAGGGCGGGATAGAAGTTGGTGTCGGTTGTTTCGGCGCTGGGGAGGTAGAGGTCCAGGCAGGAGGAAAGGAGGGATGAAATTTCTTTGAGGACGGCATCGGATGCTTCCTGATAATTGTAGAAACGGAAGTAGTCATACCAGGCGCTTGCGAGGGCAATGTCAACCGAGGATTCGGTCTGTTCCTTGAATTTTGCCCAATATGCGTTGCTGATATCTGCGAGCGGAAAGGCGGAATTGTTGCACCTATATGTGTAATACTGAAGTATTTGAAGTCTTCTGACTGCAACGATGTCCGAACAATGGATATCCCACATTTGGGTTTTCGGATTTATTGCATCCATCCATTTGCTACAAATCCGTTTTAGCAATAGCACATCTTCCACCTCGTCGAGGTCTCCTTCAACATTTCCCCACTCATAAATTATGCATTGAATCATATCCACTTCGTCTTCAGGCGAAATGTTATTCTTCTTCCCTGTCATCAATGTCTCATAAATCCTTGAGCATTCCTCGTCCTTCTTGCCGTAATGCGCGAAAGAAAGCTCTTTGCTAAGCCTGTATTTCACAATGAGGCTTGCAAAATTGTCTGATGACACTGCCCTAAAAAGGGCGTCAACTACCGACTGGAGACGTTCCCTTGAGAACCACTCCCCTGTCAGAGCGCAAATAGACAGACTGTCGAAAGAGATGAGAATGCGTGCAAGTGAATCTTGTTCTTTCGCGGAAAGTCCATCCATAGAATGACCGCACACGAAAGCATAAAGTTCGTGCAACTTCAATTCTGTCATATATGTTTCAGATAAATTCGATAAGGTCGGGAGATACTTCTATACCTGCTGCGAGGACTCCGGGTATATCGATCAGGAGTCTTTTTTTCTTGGAACCACGGATTGTGAGAAGCCGTCCTTCATAGGCGTTCAAAGGACCTCCGATAATGCGGATTTTACGTTTGCACATCGAAGGTGTGATTTCCTCGGGAAGGAAATACATCGGGGATTCGGTGGAGTTTACCGCTTTGATGAATTTTTCCATCTGTTCGTCGGGGACTACCATTGGTTCGTGATAGCCACCGCCACGAGCGAAGCGGTATTGAAGGGTGGGAATGCGTCTGACGTGTTCATCAAGGACCGCACGAGATTCACGGACAAAGAGAAGATCCTGAAGGATGGGCACCTGGACACGTATTTTCTTTCCACGGACATTTTTGATACACCATTTGAGAGGGGTGAAAAGTACAAGACCTTTGTCCCTTAAGTCCATATAAGCCGGTAAAAGGGCATTGGGACGCTTCAAGTCTCTCATAGCGTACCACTTTACCTGATTTCTCGATGAACGTGCATCTTGTTCCATAATATGAAACCCAAGTTTCAATATTGCAATACTATTTAGAGCCTATTGGTCGTATGGAAAAGACAATCAAAAGAGTCCTGCAAGGTTTTTAACTTTCTGAAAACCAAGCAGTTATTGAAGGATATCCAAAAGTATGTCTTTTTCACATTACCTCCTTTTTCATCAGTCAGGCATCGATTGTTCGAGCCTGTTCCAACGATGGCGGAGGTATTGTCTCTATATAAGAAACGATACAAGAAAAAAGACGTTATGCCCAATACAGCCACTCAGAAGGGCTTAAATGCATAACGTCTTGATTTATAGAGGAAAAATTGAATGAGAAATCCTCGAAAAAATGTAATTATATTTGCTATTACCTCAATTCTTGCCTATCTTTGCATTGGATTATGTATCGTTTCTTATATAGAGACAATATATCGAACAAGCCTTTGTGATAAAGCAGTATCGTAGCCTTCGGTATAATAGATTATCCTTCCGAAACTGTCGCAAAGAGCAATTATCGGGAGAGTGTT
>JBJEBO010000219.1:0-2805 GCA_051870155.1 Candidatus Cryptobacteroides sp. | reverse complement strand
CAGACAAAAACCAGATATATGTGGGTGTGTCAATCGGAGGCAAACGTGAGGTGGATATGGAGGACTGGGCCACATTCGCAATAGACCCGACCCTCCTTGAGGGACTCGATTTGCAACTCATCCCGGAGAACTACTATATACTGTCGGATCAAACCACAATGCGTCCAAGGAAATCAAATCTCGCAGTTGCAGATGTGGGAATCACTTTCACTGAGGATTTCTATAACGACCTCTCGTGCACATCCAACACCTATGCGCTTCCTTTGAGAATAACTGGCACCTCCATCAAAGATGAAAAGAATCCCAATGGTGCGATCAGGGAAGGCGGAGAAACAGCAGTCATCATAATCAAATATATCAGCGGTTATTCCGGAACATATTACAGGGTTGGACACCAGGTTGAGATTGACGAGAACGGGAATGAAATCGGCGATCCCGTAAGATATGACAGCAGCGACTTGATAAAGAATCCGACTTGTACCCTGACCACAGTGTCGAAATACTGCGTTTCGCGCACCGGTCTCGGAGCATCGTCTGATTCAGGGATGAAAATATATATCACGGAGACTGAAAGCAAGGAAGCTTACACAGCAAGGCTTGAAGCGCTCAATTCGAAGGCTGAAATTATCAGTTCTTCTGCACGATATGTATTCAAAGGCGACTACACCTTCTACTCAGGAGAAGAAATCGCCCCTCAATTCGAACTTGAATATGTATATAGCATTGACGGAAGATTCTACAAGGTTGTAGAAAAACTTGTTCTCCGCCAGTGGCCTGAGTACGACCTCAAGGTAGAAGTGTTTTAATGATGTATGGTTGTTATGAAACCTGAATTAAATAAACAGAAAATTATGAAAAGGAATATTTTGGCATTGCTTACGATTTCGGCTCTTTGCCTTTTTGCCTCGTGTGAGAAAAATGACGGAGACAATAGCGCACCTGAACTCGTGGCAGCAGAAATAGTGCCTGGAGCAGATATGGTTGTAGTCGATTTGGGCGACTATACCCCTATAGACCTCATATGGACTCCCGGCAGTTGGAACGGCGAGGGAGAGATATCATACAAAGTCGTGATAGACAAGGAGAATGGTGATTTCTCTGAACCAATTCTTAGTCTGAATCCACTGAAAGGCACATTGTCGGTTTATCTCACAAAAAACGATATGAGGACAGTGTGGGAAGCCGTCCGTAATCCTGAGGTGGAAAAAGATACTGCAATGGTGAAATGGGCTGTGGAATCATCTGCTGCGGGAAAAGTCCTCCGCAGTTCTTCCGCCCTTTTCTCCATTACGGAGACTATCATTGTCAAGAAAGTGGATTTTGAAGTAGGAATGTCCGTCTATACAGCTGGAGAAGGCTCAACAGAACCAGGTATGGAAATGAGCTGCATATACTCATATCCGTTTGTGACCGGTGGCAACTTCAATGACGCCCAGTCTCTGGAAATGCCGGTGGATTATGAAATATTCACCAAGATAGAGGCAGGAAAACCTTTCGTTCTCACCTATGGAGACAAGGCTGACGAACCATACGGCTATATCAACATCGCCGGAGCACAGATTAACGAGGTGGGAATATACGATTGTTCTTATGACGCGCCTCAGGAGTGTTTCACCGCAGCGAATGACGGAATATACAGGATAAGGCTCAATACTACCGACAAACAGGTTCTCATCCAGGAAGTGACTGCTGTCAAGATCAGATGCTTCGGTAGAGAAATGAAGAACGGCAAATGGCAGCAGGCAAACACCACCGATTTTATTATGAAATATATAGGAGGAGGCTCTTGGGGGCTGGATTCATTCGACATCATTTGGGGCAACTCATCTTATGATAAGAGATATGACACATATAAATTCTGTGTAAGTTTACCCGGAGGCGACCAACTTTATGGAGCACTAGAAGACGGGAATGCCGACAACCCGACAAAGGAGACGGACATCAAATATTGGGGAATGCGGATGGTAGTAGGAGGTGCAGTAGTAGGTAAAGGCGCATTCAGATTCCCTATATGGCTTTTATCTGCTGACAAGAACCCTGCTTATTCTGCAGATATTCGTTTATATCTTAATTTGAACGGCTGTGACTACTATCGTCACGAGTTTGTGAATGAAACAGCCAAATGATAACATCAACGAAATGAAACGATTGTTAATAATTTTTGCTCTGGCCCTGACCTGCTCTTTTGCAGGTCAGGCAGCTGGACCGACTGCCGAAAGGCAGGTCAGGATTATCGCACTCGCCAACCCTCTCGGCGGAGGTGAATGGATGCCGACAATGAAGCGTGGTCTTCACAAGGACTACACAGCACAGGACATACTCGAAATGATAGCCGACCTGAAGCCGACTTGCCTGGAAAGATTCATCACTGGGTATCAGGACCCGGACAGGCTTGTTCCCGTCAGGGAAGGCTGTGAACCGATGACAGTCCTGCAATTCCTCAACGCCGCCATCCTTGCAGGAGGCGAGGGATGTCATATCGTACCAAAATTGAATCTCCAATGGCTCAAAAGCGAAAGGGGGACAGAATTATTTTGGAAATCGGCACAGGTTCTCTATGACCTTCCGCTCGTGCGTCCGATAAGAAACATAAACCTGGATGTATGGGACCATTATTGCGAAGCCACCACACCTGAAGAGCGGGATGAGATGTTCCGCAGACTCAGGGAAATCGGTTATGAAGAAATCGGTGTGAATATGACAGGGCTGTACAAAGTATGCCACCCGGAAATAGATTATGCAGATTTCAATATCAATAAGAATACCTGGGAAGTCAACGAGCAGGCTATCAAGACTTTGAGTGCT
>JBJEBO010000218.1:0-2816 GCA_051870155.1 Candidatus Cryptobacteroides sp. | reverse complement strand
ATCCTCTTTTACGAATACGGCTGTTTCGTCATAAGCAGATGCATAATCCCTCATTTTCAACAATGTCTGAATTTTAGCCCATCTCAATTCATAATGAGTCAACTTTAGGTACTCCAGACGATATGCCTCTTGTGCAGTAAGCTCATCTTTTGATGTCAACAATGACATATCCTCTTCGGCAGAAAGAATTGATTCTTCAATTGAGGAGAGAGCACCATCATAGTCTTTCGATTCCCATAAACTCTCAAACGATGTTCCTCCACGAGAAGCTAGAAAATCCCTATCTTGGAGACCATAATAGGTATATGGCCATCCGGCGACTAACAGCAATGACACGCACGCCGCAACAGCCCCGGACCATATTACGGTCTTTCTGATGCGATTTCGCACGGACCTTTCCCTTTCCCTTTCCCTTTCCCATTTTTGCATCTTCATCACTTTTTCCTCCCTGCGCCCAAGTGCATCTGCAATATCAGCTGTCAATGTCGTGTCTGCACGGAGATAATCGTCTTTATCCATTTCCTCGGCGAATGCCTTTTTCCCGTTTTCATCAAGTCGTCCCAATATATAATCATCTATTCTATCATCATTCAAGTCCATAACCTATTTTCGTATATATGTCAGATTTAAGTTTATTCATACATTTGTTTTTGCTGGTCTTCACACCGTTGCTGCTAACATTCTCTTTCCTGGCAGATGCTATTTCATCCATACTCATCTTCTTGTAATAGAACATCGTAAGAATCTCTATGCATCTTTTCGGCAGAAATGACAAACATTCTTCCACGATACGGATTCTTGCCATCTTCTCCTTTTCATCAGATGAATCCGCCACAATGGACACCGCTTTGGAAATATCCGAGATTTTTGCAGGTCCGTCGTGCCTCAACGTCTTCATATACTGATTCTTCGCTATATCATTGACAAAAGTGGCAAGGCTGCATTTCATCTCTGCCGCGCCTCCATCAGCCTGCATTCTGAATACCTTGCCATCCATAGCATATATCTTTCCATTTTGGATTTCTGTCCAAACAACAAGAAATGCATCCTGAAACAAGTCGTCCGATTCTTTGGGGCCATAAGAAGGCATCATCGACGACACTTTTTTATATGACAAACGGCAATGCTCGTAGAACTTGCGTTCACACGACTCATCGCCATTATGGATTCTTTCGACAAAGAATGCGTCACCCAACTTGTTTTTCTTGAAATAATTCATTTTTATCTGAAAATATCCATTATTCGGAATCTTTCGCCATTGCCCTCAAGCCTTGGATTTTGTGGCAGAGGAGACAACATTTGCGGAGATTCCATCAATTGTGCAATTTCCTCAATCAGCTCACCATCAGGCAGTTTATCAAGTTTATCCTTCAACAGGTAGAGGCACCAGGTAAGTTTCCCTACCTTTGGATCCTTCATTTCCCAATTGACCTGATAATCCTCACAGGCACTGAGAATAAGCCAGTCTTCTTTATTTTGTGGACTCGAAACTGCCGCTTCGGTTGAAGGAATTTCAAACACCTTATCCGTTCCGCGATATACCGGGACATCGACATTTGCCTCTGTGGCACGGGATGAACCTCCGCTGTGACAAGCATCCACAACGACTAAAATCTGACCGTTCTCCCCTATCCGTTCCCTAATTGCCATCAAAAGAGCATTTATTTCATCGTCGCAAAGATGCCTGCTGCCGTTATCCTCTTCACAATAACAGAGATATGCATCATAAGGAATCCAAGACTCATCCATCCCGTCATCAGGTTCATCTCCATCCACATCCGTCATCTGCTGACCGTGACCGGAGAAATGGATATACACCGCATCGTCCCTATTGCATCTGGCAGCCAGTTCCGTAAGAGCGGAAACTATCCCCTGTTTCGTCGCATCCCTATCCCTAAGCACTACGATGTCACTAAAAGCATACTGATTCAAGATTTCACATACACACTTCACGTCCTTATCCACATTAATCCTCCCCCACGAAGCATCCTTCTGCTGCCCCACCCCAATTACAACGGCGTGTTTCTGAATAGCCAAAAGCCGACAAGGAAGTACCAGCAACAAGAGAAGGAATATAACGAAATTTCGTTTTGACATACACATTCTACTCAAGTTTCGCAAATGATAATTCATTGGATATTCGAGGGTTGTGCAGTTTGCGAAACTTTTTTCCCACCGCACAAAACCATATATCGAAGACCCTATCCTAAATCCTTTCCCCCGGGGAAAGGACTTTCCCACAGCCTAACGGCCTCTAAAATCGGTAGTTTCGCACTTGCGAAACTTGAGCACATTCTATTCATTTGCCAACAATTCAGAAGTGACAGGATCTTCCTGTCCATCATAAAAGGCATCCAGCACTTCAGAAAAAACATCATTCGGACAAACGGCTTCAAAAAGTGTCATACAAGATCTGACCTTCACAGCATCAATCTCGCCGAATATCTCCAATGCAGTCTTACTCCCCTTATGTTCAAGCAGGGCCTTGGAGATTTCCTTCAGGCGGACGGACAGGACCGGAATTGTCATTTCTTCGATAATCATCATTTTATATCTTATCTTTAATCTCCTATCCACAATGACTTGCTGTTGTCATTCTATCAGATATGATATGTTCAATCTGGCGATAAGAGACAGGAGTAAAATTGTTGTTGTCCACACCTACGTCATACTGAGTTGGCAGAAGAAATGACAGTCGTTCGGAAGTTATCACTGTACCAACCTCCGCTACCGAGTGTTATTCATTCGACGACTTTCCAACCCTCAATGCGACGGTTGGCAGTTGAGAAACTTACGCCTATCTTGAAGAGTTTCCT
>JBJEBO010000217.1:0-12807 GCA_051870155.1 Candidatus Cryptobacteroides sp. | reverse complement strand
GGTGACATAGCCCGTTTGGAGAAAATCTGGGGCTATGAGGAGAGATATGGTCTTCACTTTGCCCAGGCAAGGATCACTTTCCCTGATTATGACGATCAGGAAATTGTGGCAAAGGTCATCCTTGATACCCTTGAATCAGAGAGTGCAGCCCTGACTTATCAACAGCAGAATGACTTGTATCAAGGAGTTAATGAGGATTATGCCCATATAACTTCCAAGAAGAAAAGGTATGATGCGGTCAGGGAGGATAAATATTATAATGCTCTCCAGTTGAAATATGCAAATGCGGTCACTTGCCACAAGTCTCAGGGCGGCCAATGGAAATGTGTTTTCATCGACAATCCTTTCTGGCAGGATGAACTTGTGCCTGACGACCTGAAATGGCTATATACCGCCCTGACCAGAGGCGTGGAAAAAGTATATTTAGTGAATTTCAAGGACCATTTTTTTGAGTAATATAAAAGAAATAATATGAATGCAGTGAGCAGATTTTTGTTAATGGCGGTGGTGCTATGCATCGCGGCATCTATGTCAGCTAAGGAATTCAATAACCTTCCTGTCTGGAAATGGACGGGTCCAAAGACCGTTGTGTTTTCTTATGACGGTACTTTCGAGGATGATGAGGCTTTCAGCATAGATGCCGCAACCGGTAAAAAGACAGTTGGGGTGAAAGCTCCTTATCGTTATTCCGAGTTCCCTGTTCATCCGGAAGGAGCAGTGAATATGACCTATTCCCCGGATTCTACAAAAATTGCCTTTACAAGAAATAATGACCTTTATGTGATAGATATAGCATCGAATCAGGAGACTAGGCTCACTTATGATGGCACGGATTTGATTTTAAACGGCTATGCCTCCTGGGTTTATTATGAGGAAATTCTTGGCCGTCCGTCAATGTACAGGGCGTTCTGGTGGTCACCTGACGGGCGCAAAATCGGATATTACCGTTTCGACAATACCAATGTGCCGCTTTTCCCGATTTATTCTGCTGTAGGACAATATGGCAGCATCAGGGAAACAAGGTATCCGAAGGCCGGGGATGAGAATCCTAAGGTGAGGATAGGAATTGCAGACCTTGCAACAGGGGAAACAACCTGGGCTGCGTTTGATGAAAATCTTGACCAATATTTCGGTATTCCATTTTGGGGACCGGATTCAAATGAATTTTTCATTGCAAGGATGCCGCGACTTCAGAACACCCTCGACCTGTATGCGGTTAGCGTTTCTGACGGCTCTCTCAGGAGCGTCTATCACGAGACCTATCCAACCTGGCTGGATTGGATTGATTCAGTTGTATTTACGGACAAGGGTCTTTATATGGCAAGGAGGTTTGAGACAGGATGGGACCAGCTTTATTTCCTTTCTTATGACGGCAAGGAATTCCGCCGACTTACTGACGGGACCAACTGGAGGATGGAAGTGCTTGGAGTGGATGAACGCAAGGGCGAGGTCTATTTCAAGGCAAATAGGGATGCAAGCGTAAGGTCTGCAATCTACAAAGTTGATAAAAAAGGAGTTGTGAAAGCTTTGACAGATCCGGCGTTCAATGTGGATTTGTGTGAATTCTCAGATGATTACAAATATTTTACTGCGATGTATTCGAATATGACGACTCCGTCGAAAATCTCGGTGTTCCGCACATCTGACGGGCGCGAGACTCTTGTCGCCGACAGGAAAGGGGAGGATTATGATGCATCGGTCTATGCCCTTCCGCAACTTGTTTCCATTGTCGTGGATTCTTGTCTTGAACTTCCTGCAATGATTACATATCCCAAGAATTTCGATCCTTCTAAGAAATATCCTGTTCACGTGGATATTTACGGTGGCCCTGACACTCCGATGGTACGGGACAGATGGAGGAATCCTAACAATTCCAACCAGTGGTGGGCGGAGAATGGTATCATACAGGTGGTTGCAGACTGCCGTGCCGCCGGTCACAACGGAAGAAAGGGACTTGATATGATATACAGAAACCTGACAGTGTGGGAGGTCAAGGATTTCGTAAGTTGGGCTGAGTGGCTGAAGAGTCTGCCTTATGTGGATGGAGACAGGATCGGTGTGGAGGGCTTTTCTTTCGGAGGTACGATGACAGCTATGCTGTTGATGCAGGCTCCTGACTCTTACCATTTCGGCATAGCCGGAGGTGGAGTATATGACTGGGCGCTCTATGATTCACATTATACAGAAAGATATATGGACACGCCACAGAACAATCCTGAAGGCTATGCAACCGGTAGGGTGCTCAACTATGTGGATGGCTATCCTGTGAATCAGGCGGATTATCCGTCGGAACCTTCGGAATATAATGTTATGCTGAAACTAACTCACGGTACGGGGGATGACAATGTGCATTTCCAGAACACTCTCCAACTTATCGACAAAATACAGAAAGCCGGGAAGGTATTTGATTTTATGATATATCCCGATGGAATGCACGGCTACCGCGACCTTCAGCGCGACCATTTCAACAGCGCCAACTGCGAATTCTGGCTCAAATGGCTCCGCCCGCAGGAGTAGAATCGCAGTCAAGGATTGCGTATCTATAGAAATCAAATAGGACACTTAATTACTCAAGTTTCGCAAACTGCACAATCTTCGAATATCCAATGAATTATCATTTGCGAAACTTGAGTATAGTAATTTTGACAGGTGGGTAACAATATGAGAGTATGAATGACATTATTTGGCACAAAATGGCGCTGCATATCATATAAATATATAAATTTGTATAAAATTGAGGGTAAACCTCAAGTGTGATATCAAGGCAACAACTCATCAAATATCATTTATGACTAAAGTCAATTCGGCTGACGTTGGATTTGAAAAGCAAATCTGGAACGCAGCAGACCTCTTGAGGGGAAGTATGGATGCTTCCGAATACAAACACGTAGTCCTTGGACTTATTTTTCTGAAATACATCTCTGATAGATTTGAATAGAAATACAGAGAACTTGTTGCAGAAGGATACGGTATGGAGGAAGATAAGGACGAATACACCGCAGAAAACATATTCTTTGTCCCTCAAGACTCTCGATGGAGTATTATTGCATCAGCAGCGCATACGCCAGAGATTGGCAAAGTAATCGACAATGCAATGGTGCTTATTGAAAATGAGAATCCAAGGCTGAAGGGCGTCCTTCCGAAGAATTTTGCCAGACCAGAACTTGACAAGCAAAAAATTGGCAATGTAGTGGATTTGTTCACCAATATCAATATGAAGGAACATGGTGACAGCAAGGATATTCTCGGCAGGACATACGAGTATTGCCTTTCAATGTTCGCATCCGCTGAAGGTAAGAACGCCGGCGAGTTTTACACTCCATCCTGCATAGTGCGTACCTTGGTTGAAGTCCTCAAACCATATCACGGCCGAGTCTTCGACCCAGCCTGTGGTTCTGGAGGTATGTTCGTACAGTCTGCAAAATTCATTGAACGCCATCAGGGACGAATCAATGATATCTCCGTATTCGGCCAAGAGTACAATCCTACAACTTGGAAGATGGCTCAGATGAACTTGGCTATTCGTGGAATAGAAGCGGACCTTGGTGAATATAATGCCGATTCATTTCTTAATGACCGACATCCATCACTGAAAGCTGACTTTGTTATCGCAAATCCTCCATTCAATATGAGTGATTGGGGCGCAGATAAGCTGCAGGACGATGTCAGATGGAAATATGGAATTCCACCTGCAGGAAATGCCAACTTTGCTTGGATGCAACATATGATACATCACTTGTCACCGAAAGGAAAGATTGGTTTGGTCCTTGCGAATGGTGCACTTTCTTCTCAAACCGGTGGTGAGGGGACAATTAGAGAGAATATCATTAAAGACGATTTGGTTGAATGTATCGTTGCAATGCCAGACAAACTGTTCTATTCTACAGGTATTCCAGTGTCACTTTGGTTCTTGAATCGAGATAAGAAACAAAAGGGAAAGACAGTCTTCATTGATGCCAGGAATATGGGAACAATGGTGACAAGGAAACTTCGAGAACTTACGGAAGAAGATATCCTGAATATATCCGGTACATATGACTCTTATGTGGATGGAAGCCTCGAAAACGAAAAAGGATTCTGTGCAGTTGTTACTACCGAAGACATTGCGAAACAGGATTACATTCTTACTCCTGGAAGATATGTTGGCATAGCCCAGACGCAGGACGATGGTGAGCCTTTCGAAGAAAAGATGACACGATTGACAACGGAACTCGGTGAGCTGTTTGAAAAGTCTCATGAGCTTGAAGCAGAAATCAAGAAACAGCTCGCATCTATTGGTTTCACAATTAAATAAAGGCTCTCTTTCCCTTAAATATCAATTTATTACATATTTACAGGGAAATGAAAGAAAAATTAATTCAAGAAGTGACTGACGGCATGTCGGAAGTACTAACAGTGGATCAGATTACTCAGCTCAACAGTGTGTTGCTGCAGGTAATTAGCAAATACACTATTGTAGAGGATGGAGACAAGGTCAAGGAGGACTTTGCCTCCAATACCCGATTGCTGGAAATCTTCCTGTCAGCAAAACTGGTGGAGGGTTGTTCTCAAAAGACAATCAAGTACTATGAGACAACTGTGAAGCAACTGTTCAAGTATATGCCCAAATCACTGAAAGAGTACACTACTGATGATTTAAGGGCTTATCTGGCAGTGTTTCAGAAGAAGCATAAATCAAGTAAAGTTACCATTGATAATATTCGACGGATTTTCTCGTCATTCTTCTCTTGGCTGGAGGATGAAGATTTCATTATCAAGAGTCCGGTGAGAAGGATACACAAAGTGAAGACTGGTGAACAGATTAAGGAGTGTATTTCTGATGAGAATCTTGAGAGACTCAGGGACAAGTGCAAGTGCCCTCGAGATTTGGCAATTATTGATATGCTTGCTTCGACTGGAATGCGTGTAGGGGAACTGGTGAAACTTAATAGGAACGACATAAATTTTTCTGAAAGAGAATGTATTGTCTTCGGCAAGGGAAATAAGGAGAGGATAGTTTATTTCAATGCGAGGGCCAAGTTGCACTTGCAGGAGTATCTGGCTACTAGAAAGGATAAAAATCCGGCTTTATTCGTTTCACTGGATAAACCACATTCTCGACTTCAGATTTCTGGTGTAGAGATGAGACTTAGGGATTTGGGACGTTCTCTCAAGATTCCGAGAATTCATCCTCACAAGTTCAGAAGGACACTCGCAACAACTGCTATTGACAAGGGAATGCCAGTGGAACAAGTCCAGACCCTTCTCGGCCATGTGAAGATTGACACAACAATGCGCTACGCTATGGTCAATCAGACAAATGTTAAACTCTCACATCGTAAATATTTAGGTTAATGCTCCCACTGCTCGCAAATACTTCCCCAAGGAATAGTTCTCAGCGTCAAAAGACGCCGAGAAATCATAATTTAGAGCAGCAGGCGCAGACCATGTTTGATTCTTTCACTCAGAGTGATAATGGTTTAGGATATTGCGAATTAAAAGACATTGCGGTAATAAATCCTAGGAGAGTGCTTCGCAAGGGAGATATCGCTAGGTGTATAGAAATGTCTAGTCTTTCGACTTCAGGATCCTTCCCGTCAAATTGGGAGTTCAAGCAATATGAAGGTGGAATGAAGTTTATGAATGGTGATACAATTATGGCTAGAATAACTCCTTGTCTGGAAAACGGGAAAGTTGCTTATATCAATTTCCTTAATGAAAACGAGGTTGCCTTCGGTTCAACAGAATATATTATTATCTCTGCAAAAGATGGGTTCCCGCCTGAGCTGTTCTATTTTTTGACTAGGAACAAGGATTTTGTCGATTATGCAACAAAAAATATGAATGGTAGTAGTGGAAGACAGCGAGTATCAGCAGAAACAATCGAACATTATGTACTTCCAGTATTGACGGAGGAACAAAAGACTCAACTTTCGAAAATGACAATTGGAGCTATGGCTGTTATCTGTAGAAATTGTATTGAGAACATTAGCCTACGGGCTTCTCGTGATGCTATTTTGCCAGGGCTCATGTCCGGAGAGCTGAAAATCAACGATTTAAATTGTTAAATTCTCATTTATGGAAGAGGCTATTTTCATAAAAGGCATTAAAGAAGCCGCTCCAGTGGGTTGGAACGGCTCCTATGCGGATGAGGGAAACTGTCAGAGCTGGCGGCTACCTGTTACGGTAGTGGGCTCTCACATAAACCTTTCTGCCATTGACCACTCGAAAATGGCCTCTGACATAAATAGGTTTCCGAGCTGCATCCTTGCACTCTGTGCTAAGGCGCTCTCTAATGCTTATGTTAATGTGGTAAATGTTGATTTTCATATGAAAATGCTTATTAGAATGCTTGAGAGCCAGGAGCGGCTTGTCAAGAGTACATCATCCGCATTCTTTCTGAAAAAAGTAGAGCATCTGCAAATATGCAAATGCTCTAAATTAACAAGCATTAAAGAGCGTACTCTAAAAGCTCAACATTTTCCAATGCAAAGATATGGATTTTTTCAATACGACAAGCAAATTTACACGATTAATTATGGAAGAGTGGAAAACATATAAGTATACAGAGTTATGTACTCTAATTGGAGGGGGTACACCTAAGACTACTGTTCCAGATTATTGGGATGGTAATATTCCTTGGTTGTCCGTTAAAGATTTTGGAGGGGGAAAGAAATATGTCTATTCCACAGAGAAGACAATAACAGAGTTAGGGCTAAATAATAGTTCAACAAAGCTTCTAGAAAAGGATGATATCATAATTTCTGCACGTGGTACTGTCGGTGAAATTGCTATGATACCTTCGAATATGGCATTCAATCAGTCATGTTTTGGTATTAGAGCAAAAGCAGATTTAATTGATCCTCATTATCTTTACTACCTTACTAAAACAAAGGTTGCGGAATTAAAGAAAGCATCTCACGGTAGTGTATTTGACACGATTACAAGAGATACGTTTGATGGTATTTCCTGTGAGTTGCCAGACTTGAATACTCAGAAGCAAGTATCACAGTTATTGTCATCAATCGATTCAAAAATTGATCTAAACAACCGGATAAATCATAATTTAGCCTGCTGACGGCAAACCTCATATACGTAAAAGATTAGAAATAAGTTTGATAGTATGTTCACTGAAGATTCATACGAGAAAGCATTGTTGGCCCTGTTCTCCTCGATGGGATATCAAGTGGAGTATGGTCCGGAGATAGAAAGGGACTATACTGTTCCAGTGTACGAAACTGTTCTGGAAATCAGTATTAGAAGATTGAATCCAACTCTTCCGATTGTGGCAATTTCAGAGGCCATAAAAAAGCTTAGGAACATTGATACGGGAGATACAGCTCATAGAAATGAAACGTTTATGGACTATCTTCAGAATGGTGTAGAAGTAAGCTTCTATGCATCAGGAGAAGTAAAGCACGACTTGGTGTACCTTGCAGATTTTGATAACCCGGAAAAGAATGACTTCCGGGCAGTAAACCAGTGGACATTTGTCGAAAAATCGGAGAAGAGGGCGGATATCATTGTCTTTCTCAATGGTCTTCCAATTGTTCTGATAGAGCTGAAGTCGCCTTCACGTGAAGATACTGAAGCATCCAATGCATACAAACAGATTAGAAACTATCTTCTCGAAATACCATCCCTATTCACATACAACGCCTTCTGTGTAATGAGCGATATGGCTTGCTCCAAGGCAGGAACAATTACCGCTAAGGAAGACCGCTACATGGAATGGAAAACCAAGGACGGACAAACACTCAGTACAGACTTCGTGGATTATGATACATTCTTTGAGGGTATGTTCGTTCAAGACAGGATCCTGGACCTGATAAAGAATTTCACCTGCTTCAGTAAAGAGGAAAAGGGGGATGCAAAAATTCTTGCAGCTTATCATCAGTATTTTGCCGTAAAAAAGGCGGTTGAAAGGACTGTGTCAGCCACTGAAGGAGATGGAAAGATCGGCGTGTTCTGGCATACCCAGGGCAGTGGTAAAAGCCTTTCTATGGTCTTCTATGCCCATCTGATACAACAAGTCCTTGATAAGCCGACTATTGTTGTGATAACAGACAGAAATGACCTTGATGAACAGCTTTACGGACAATTCAGCAAATGTGAACATTTTCTCAGGCAGAAGCCCGTACAGGCAGAAAGTCGCGAACACCTCAGAAAACTGCTGATAGGCAGAGAAGCGAATGGTATCATTTTCACTACTATGCAGAAGTTTCAGGAATCACATGATGCGCTTTCAGAACGTAGAAATATTGTAGTGATGACCGATGAAGCCCATCGTGGACAATATGGTTTCGAAGAAAAAATCGATGAAAGCGGAAAGGTCAGCATAGGTATGGCCAGAATAATTAGGGATTCGCTTCCAAATGCTTCATACATAGGATTTACTGGCACACCGATTTCTACCAAAGATAAGGATACACAGGAAGTCTTCGGAGATTACATCGACATTTATGATATGACTCAGGCAGTCCGCGATGGTGCAACTGTTCCTGTATATTATGAGTCAAGAGTAGTGAATCTTAAGTTGGATGCAGAAACCCTTAAACAGATTGATGACGAATATGATCTTTTGGCTGAAGAGGGAGCTACACCTGAACAGATAGCAGAAAGCAAACACAAGTTGTCGCATCTTGAGGCTATTTTAGGGGCCCCTGAGACTATAGACTCACTCGTTGATGACATCCTGAACCACTACGAGAACAATCGTCAGTATGAGCTCAGTGGTAAGGCGATGATAGTTGCATATTCACGTCCGATTGCCATCGATATCTATCAGACTATCCTGAAGAAGAGACCAGGTTGGACAGACAAGGTGAAATGCGTCATGACATCTTCTAATAATGACCCTGAAGAATGGCATAATATTATCGGTAATAAACAGTACAAGAAGGAATTAGCCAAAAAATTTAAGGATGACAATGATCCTTTGAAGATTGCGATTGTCGTTGATATGTGGCTTACCGGTTTCGATGTCCCATCATTGTCAACTATGTACATTTATAAGCCTATGGCTGGTCATAACCTTATGCAGGCAATAGCTCGAGTTAATCGTGTTTTTGCCGGCAAGGCTGGTGGTCTTGTTGTTGACTACATTGGAATAGCCAAGGCATTGAAGGAAGCGATGCGTGACTATACCAAGCAGGACCGTTCGAACTTTGGCAATCCGAACATCAAGGATACTGCTTTGGTAGAGTTCCAGAAACACCTCGAGATATGTCGTGATTTCGTCCATGGCTATGATTATTCATCTTTCCAGAATTCAACTGAGGCCCAAAGAGCAGCAATAATTAAAGGCGCAGTCAACTTCCTGCTCGACCCTTCAAAGGAAGATAAACTCCCTGAGTTCCTCAAGCAGAGCCTGCTACTGAAGAATTCTGTTAGTTTATGTCGCAGTCTGTTGAATGAAGCACAACGATTTGAAGCGGGATTCTTTGAGGTCGTTCGCACCCTTATCAATAAGATGAAGTCGAAGGGAAAAGTTTCAAAGCAGGAGATAAATGAAAGAATTGGAGAGCTTCTTAAACAGAGTGTTAAGAGTGAAGGTGTGATTAACCTGTTTTCAGATGTAAAGGCAGAGTTTTCGCTCTTTGATGCAGCATTCCTTGAGGAAATTTCCCAGATGAAAGAGAAGAATATCGCAATAGAACTCTTGAAGAAACTTTTGGCTGAACGTGTATCTCTATATAAGAGGACCAATTTGGTTCAGGCAGATAAATTCTCGGAAATGCTTAATATGGCTCTCTCAAATTATTTAAAAGGTCTTCTTACAAATGAAGAAGTGATTAAGGAGCTTCTGGAAATGGCGAAGACAATTGCAGCCGCAGAGAATACGGCGGATGAACTTGGACTCACTTTCGAAGAAAAAGCTTTTTATGATGCATTGACAAAGCCAAGGGCTGTTAAAGATGCATATACAAATGAAGAACTTGTCGCCATTACAAAAGAATTGACCGAGGCACTTCGTAAGAACAGGACCATTGACTGGCATAAGAAAGAGTCTGCTCGTGCCGGTATGCGACGCATTGTCAAGAGGTTGCTGAAAAAATACAAATATCCGCCTGAGAATGAGCAAGATGCCCTTGAGACAGTAATCAAGCAATGCGAACAGTGGACTGATAATATTGATTATTAGACATATATCCTTTATAACAACATTCAAGGTCCATACAATGGCATCACCCCCACGATAGATTCGGAATTCAGCTTCATCTTTCTTTTGAAGATTCCTAAGAGCCGAGGCAGAGGAAAATCATACCAATAAGAATCAGTAGGAGGTCGATGGCTTTGGCGCGGAGATTCTTTTCTTTGAAGAGGAGGGCTCCGCAGGCAAATGACACAATGACTGAACTGCGTCTTACCATTGATACGATTGAGATCATTGATTCGGGATTGTTCAGTGCTGTCAAATAGGCGAAATCCGCAGCAGAGACAAATATGGATATAAGCGGTATAGCCCAGGTCCAATGGAATGGGGTGGTGGATTTCCTGTGCGGATACCAAAGAATGGCGCAAATGAACGTCATTATGACGAACTGGTATAGATTATACCAGCCTTGGACAAACATCGGATTCAGCTGCTTCATAAGGTATTTGTCATAAAGTCCACTCGCTGCCCCTATTATGGATGCTCCTGCGATAAGCCAGATCCATCTGTTATGTGCAAAATCTACTTTTTCCTTCTTGCTTGAACGGCTGAGCAGGAAAAGTGAAACGATTGAAAGGGAGACACCAATCCACTGCATCAGATTGAGCCTTTCCCCGAAGAATAGCATAGCTCCAACAAGAACCATCACAGGTCTTGTGGCGTTGATTGGTCCTACGATAGTGATAGGCAGGTGTTTAAGTCCGAAATATCCCAGAATCCAGGAAGACAGCACTATGAAGGACTTGAGTAACACAAGAGCGTGTGCCTTTGCAAGGGTGAGGGGAGAGCCTTCAGGAAATGCGGAAGAGTCGATTGACGATCCTGCAAACCATCCGTTTCCAATGATTGAGTCGAGGATGAATGGAGAAAAGATGATGGTGGAGAACAATGTATTCAAAAGCAGCACTGGGAGGACAGCGTTATCCTTCAGTGCCGCTTTTTTTGATACGTCATAAAATCCCAGCAGTGTCGCTGAGGTGAATGCGAGCAAAAGCCACATTTTCAGTCCGATCAGCAGTTACCGCAGCCCTTGTCGCCGCATCCGCAATCATCTGAATGGCCTCCGCAGCAGCCTTCTCCATCGTGGCTGCCGCAGCCTCCTTCGTGGGAACCGCATCCTCCCTCGTGAGAACCGCATCCTCCGCAGCCTCCCTCGTGGGAATGTCCGCCACAGCCTCCGCAACCGCAGTTACTGTGTATATATTCTCCGTGGAGACCTTCAGTAAGTTCTTTTTCTGTTGCTTCCCTAACTGTAAGGATTTCTCCTGAAAAATTCAGCGTTTTGCCAGCCATAGGGGAGTTGAGGTCCATTTTGACGCTAGCCTCTGACACTTCGAGGATTTTGCCTGGAACCACTGCTCCCGCTCCATTGAGCATCGGGATTATGTTTCCTGCTACAAGGAGATCCTCCCTGATTTCACCATTGATGGCGAATGCCTCTTTGGGAAGGTCGATTATCCTGTTCGGATCAGGCATTCCATAAGCCTCTTCAGGAATGAGGGTGAATGCGAATTTGCCTCCCGGTTCGAGACCTTCGATGTTTTCCTCAAATTTCTTGAGAAGGGAACCGGTTCCCTGGATGAAATCCAGCGGCTTTTCTTTTGTGGTCCTGTCAACTATCTGTCCTTCAACTTCAAGTTCGTAGCAGAGTTCTACGACTGTGTGCTGTGCAATTTTCATTTTGATATGTTTGAGTTTTGCAATATGTAAAAATTCTCCAATTGAGGCTGGCAAAGATAGACAATATTTATGAAATGGCAACATCAGGCGCTGAAATCCACCCCTTCAAATGCAAGTGTAGGGATTCTCCATCTCGCTCCGTCACGTGAATCATTTCCTGCCGCCTTGAGTGCATTCCACAAGGAAATCATATTCCCGGTTATCACCATTTCCTTTACCGGATGTGTTATTTTCCCATCCTTGAAAGCAAAGCCTTCCACTCCGTATGAGAAATCCCCTGTGGTGGAATTGCAGTTTCCCCCGTTGAATCCGGTGACATAAATTCCGTTTCTGAAAGTTCGAAGAATTCTGTCCCGGTCGATTGTTCCTTCAGTTATCTTATCGCCTCCCGTCTCAATGAACGCATCCATAACCGGTCTGGAGATGCCCTCGATGTTTGGTTCCCATCCGGTTTTTTCTGCCATATATGTGCTTGTGAAAAACATTTTCACTTCGCCTTCCAAAATTACATCCCTGTTTTGGGTTGCCACTCCTTCCGTGTCGAAAAACCTGCATCCTGGCATTCCGGAGACCCTCGCAAGGTCACGCAATGTAAAATTTTCTGAAAATACCTTCTTTCCGAGGCACTCCTTTAGAAAAGAATTCTGCTGTTGTATGGAACCTGCATTCAAGGCATTGATGATAGGACCTATAAGACGCGAACTGCAATTCTTCCCGACAACCATCATATATCTGCCGCTCCTCCTGCGCTTCGGATCTATTTGTCTTACAGCCTTTTCAATGGCTTTCAGACCGCGTCCGGAATAGATGTCATCCTTCATCATCGGACTTGACGCCCAAGAATAACCGCTGTATTTCCTTCCTTCTGCATCACAGATTGTGACCTCGGTCCAGAAGGACTGGGATGTCTCTGTGTGCCTGCCCTCAAATCCCTGTGAATCCACAACATAGTTGTCTTCCACAGAATCTGAATATTCGCATTCTTCCGAAAT
>JBJEBO010000216.1:0-2822 GCA_051870155.1 Candidatus Cryptobacteroides sp. | reverse complement strand
CAATTACGGCTATGATGACCGTTACCTTATTGAGGCACAGTTCCGTTATGATGGCTCATCCAAATTCGCTCCCGGACATCAGTGGGGCTTCTTCCCATCAGTATCAGCTGGTTGGAGAATTTCAGAAGAGCCTTTCTTCAAGGATTCAGCCCTCAATTTCATTAATCAGTTGAAAATCCGTGCAAGCTACGGTATTATGGGAGATGATGATGGTGTGAACTACGAATGGATGACCGGTTACACATATCTCGGTGGTGATGAGAACGGAAACGGATATTATACCGGATATGCTCCAGGTTACATCTTTGATGGCAAATTCATTTATGGAGTAAGCCCTCAGCCTCTTCCAAACGTGAACATCTCCTGGTACACCGCCAAGACATTCAACGTCGGACTTGATTTTGAGGCTTGGAACGGAATGCTCGGTCTCTCTGCCGACTACTTCCAAAGGACAAGATCAGGACTCTTTGCACAGAATACCAACTCACTTCCTACCGTGGTAGGTGCCGATCCTGCAATGGAGAATCTTGAGAGCGACAGGCATTTCGGTCTTGAGCTCGAACTCTCACACAGGAACAAAGTCGGTGACTTCGCATATCAGATCAAAGGTATGATGACCATCACAAGGCAGAAATTCCTCAAGAGCGTAAGGAAGGGAAACTATGGAAGTTCATACGACCAATGGCGCAACGACAACTTGAATAACCGTTATCAGGGCGTTCAGTTCGGTTATGAAGGCGTAGGTCGCTTTGAAAGTTGGGATGATATCTGGAATTATGACGGATATGTTGAGAATAACACACTTCCAGGAGACTATATCTACCTCGACTGGAATGGTGACGGTGAAATCAACAGCCTTGACGAGCATCCTTATGCATTCGACCAGACTCCTTGGATGAACTACTCACTCTCATTCGACTTCACTTGGAAGAACCTCGACTTCAGTATGTTGTTCCAGGGTTCGGCCCTCGGTTCAATGTCATATCAGGAACCTCTCTATGCCATCTGGGGACAGAATGGCGGTGGATGTCTTGAGCAGTTTATGGACAGATGGCATCCTGCCGGAGAATGGACCGATCCTTATGACCAGAGCCTTGAATGGATCAGCGGTTATTACGCCCTTACAGGACACAGCCCTATGGGTAACTCTTCATTCAATAGGGTAAGCACAGCTTTCCTCCGTCTCAAGAGCATTGAAATAGGATATACTATTCCTAAGTTCAAGAAAGCCAAGAACTTCGGTCTCAGGATTTTTGCAAATGCATATAACCCGTTGACAATCACAGGTGTTAAATTCGTCGATCCTGAGCATCCGGATAGCGACCTCGGTCGTCTCTACCCACTCAACAAGACCTACACCCTCGGTCTGAACCTTTCATTCTAAGCGATAAAATCAGATAATTATGAAAAAGACAATATTATTTTCTATCCTGTGTCTGCTTCTGGCGACTTCTTGCGTCGATATGAACAAACCAGCGAAGAACAAGGTGTCCGATGATGACCTTATGTCTTCACAGGCAGGTATGGCAGTTTATATGTCGAGGATGTACAGTCTGCTGCCGATTGAGGATTTCAAATATATGGCTGAGTGGGGTATCCCACGCAGATCTTCCTGGCTCGGTGCCCTTGGTATCGACGGCACTGGTGAAGCAGTTAACCGTGACGGGATTTGCCGTGCTTTCACAGGTGAGAACGATGCATACTGGGGCGAGGCTTTCACTCTCATCAGAGATGCTAACCACCTCATTGAGACTCTCCCTAACTATAGGGACAATTACGCAGAGCCTGCTTTCAACGAATTTATGGGTGAAGGTTATTTCGTAAGGGCTTTGGCTTTCTATCAGATGGCACGCCGTTTCGGAGGTATTCCTCTCGTGACACACACCATCTCTTATCCTGCCGATACCGATGAACTCGAAGTTCCTCGTGCTTCAGAGGAAGAGACTTGGGACCAGATTCTTGCAGACTTCGATATGGCTGCATCCCTCCTTCCGGAGGTCGCAAACAAATCAGGTTACGCAAACAAATACGTGGCTCTTGCATACAAGGCTGAGGCTATGCTTTATGCCGGTTCCGTGGCAAAATACAACGAGACTGTTTCCGGAAGGCTCACAGGAGTGGGTGAAAAGACAGGCGTTCGCGTTATTGGATTTGATTCAGCTACTTGGCAGGAGGCTTCAAAACGTTATTTCTCAGAGGCTTACAAGGCTGCAAGGGAAGTGATGAACAGCGGAAAATACTCTCTCTACAAGAAAGCTTGGAAAGCAGGTAATGCAGAGGCTCAGTACCAGAATATGGTGGATATGTGGAAGGATCTCACAAGCCCAGAGAACATTTTCGTAAGGGAATATTCTTATCCTACCCTCACTCACGGTCTCGATGCCTACAGTTCACCTCTCCTCTGGCACGCTCCTCTTTCAGGAGGTACTTGTCCTACCCTCGATTTCGTTGAACTTTTCGATGGTCTGCCACGTTATGCTGACGGTACTTTCAAAGTAACTGACGGTGCATCTTGCACAGAAGGAAACTATATTATGTATGATTCTCCTATGGATGTGTTCAAGAATGCCGAGCCTCGTCTCCGTGCTTATGTGATACTTCCTATGGATTATTTCAGAAACACTGAGATTGAAGTTCGCGCAGGTATCTACACCGGAACAGCTCCTGTGAAACCTTTCTTCAACGACTATTCATATAATTCTGCCGATACCAAATATCAGCATCTCGATATTTATAGGAACAACCCTAAGAAACTCTACCTCAGCTCAAAAGCTGAAGAGCCTGAGAAGGTTGACTATAACGGTCAGAAGATGAATGCCAAC
>JBJEBO010000215.1:0-2841 GCA_051870155.1 Candidatus Cryptobacteroides sp. | reverse complement strand
GAACTTTTTACACCGTATAAAATCGGACCGCTCGAACTAAGGAACAGGACAATCAGATCCGCTGCGTTCGAAGCTATGTGTCCCGGAAACAGACCATCGAAAGAGCTTTTTGACTATCATACCGCAGTGGCAAGAGGCGGTATCGGAATGACCACCGTTGCTTATGCAGCAGTCTGCCAAAGCGGTCTCTCATTCGAGTCACAACTATGGATGAGGGAAGAAATCGTTCCGGAATTAAAACAACTGACTGATGCAATCCACGCCGAAGGAGCAAAGGCTTCCATCCAGTTGGGTCATTGCGGAAATATGTCCCACAAGAGAATTTGCGGATGTATGCCATACGGGGCAAGCAGGGGATTCAACCTCTATTCCCCTACCTTCGTCCAGAAGATGAATCGCAAACAGATTGATGAAGTTGCTGAGGCTTATGGAAAGGCCGTGGAACTTGCCGTAAAATCGGGATTCGATGCCGTAGAGTTGCACGTCGGTCACGGTTATCTCATCTCCCAATTCCTCTCCCCTTACACAAACCATCGAAAAGACGAGTTCGGAGGAAGCCTTGAGAACAGGATGAGGTTTATGAAAATGTGCGTTTCCAAAGCAGTTGAAGCAGGAAAAGGAAAGGTTGCCATTTTTGCGAAGCTCAACACGAGGGACGGCTTCAAGGGCGGTCAGGAAGTTGACGAATTAATAGAGGTGGCAAAAGTTCTGAGGGATCTCGGAGTGGAGGCAATCGTGCTCTCAGGAGGATTCGTAAGCCGTCATCCTCAATATGTTATGCGCGGGCAATTCCCGGTCAAGACCATCGTCCATTATTTCCCGTGGAGTCAATGGTGGCTGAAGATTGGAGTACTCATCGGAGGAAAAATCGTGGCTCCGACAGTTCCATTCAAAAAGCTTTATTTTCTTGAGGATGCTCTGAAGTTCAAGGAGGCAATGCCGGGATATCCGTTCGTATATGTGGGCGGAGTTGTTGACAGGGAGGGCGCCGATAAGGTCATCGATCTTGGTTTCCCGATGGTACAGATGGGACGTGCGGTGCTGGAGGATACGGATTTTGTGAATAAGATGAAGGCGGACGAGCATCATTGCAGCGGTTGCGAGCATAGCAATTTCTGCATCGGCAGGATGTATTCGAGGTCAATGCAGTGCCACAAGCATTGTGTGGATATCACCCCGGCCCTCGTCAAGGAAGTCGAGAGGGTGAACCGCCAGAATGACAAAATGGAGCGCAAGCTCGGCTATAAATAATTATGTTTGTGCGGTGGGCAATAGTTTCACAATGCACAAACATCGAATTTTCGGAGACAGATATATTGTGAAACTATAATTTGAGACCGATAGGTCGATAGTAAGTCCCTTCCCCGGGGGAAGGGATTTAGGGTTGGGTCTTCGATGTACAGAATGTGCGGTGGGCAATAGTTTCACAATGCACAAACATCGAATTTTCGGAGACAGATATATTGTGAAACTATAGGCGGAATGACCTGTCGCGCCGCCAGTCGGTGAGGAAAGTCCGGACAGGAAAGGGCACCCTGCTGCGGAAAGCGCAGGTGGGAGTAATCTCAGGGAGGCTGTAACAGAAAATGACCGCCCGCAAGGGTAAGGGTGAAAACGTGAGGTAAGGGCTCACGACGTGTTGTGGCGACATCGCACGGGTACGGCACCAGGGCCTGCAAGACCAAATATACTGGAAAACGAGGGTAGCCCGCCCTCATCAGGCATCTTCGGATGCCGGCTTTCCAGGGGGTAGGTTGCGAAGATAAATGACAGGATAAAACAGAAACCGGCTTACGGTTCCGCCTATAAATAATAGAAGCTGGCCCCAAAGGTAGGTCAGCTTCTTTTTTATAAATTAGGTATAAAATTGGAATTTCATTAAGAAATATTTATTTTTGAAAAATGAATATTTGTGATAGCATAAACGTACAAGATGACCGTGTTATGAACGGTCTGATTCCGACAATTAGCCTTATGTCCAAGATCGAGTCATCTGAAGATGAGGAAATTGTCATTGACTTCTCACGAACCAGATTCATATCCCCTGTGTTTGCACTGTCATTTTTAGTGTTTGCAACCACCTGTATAAAGAGAATCCGCTTGATAAATATGACTGATTATATGAAAGCATTTCATATGGACAATGTGATAATGCCTGATTATGGTCGACAAAGTGAGTTTATGGCGATAATGGAAGGATACTCCAGAAAAACTTATATCCCTGTGATAAGTTTTCCCGCTCAAAAGAATAATGACACAAAAGAAGGAATACTGAAAGTTATTGAGAATCTTATTATCCGACAAAGCAATATTAAGACTAATGTCGCGACCGGTCTAAAATATATGTTAGGTGAAACAATTGACAACATTACTGAGCATTCGGAATCTGACAGAGGATTCATATGTGCACAGGCCTTTCAAAATAAAGGATATATAGATATATGCATTGCAGATAGGGGTATAACACTTCTTGGAAGTTATAAGAGATTAGCCGGAAATGAGATAGAGAGTGACATTGAGGCAATACAGGCCGCCAATAGAGGAATGTCAAGTAAAAACCTTCCAGAAGCTGAAAATCGGGGATATGGGATATATACATCAAAAAAGATGTTGATAGAAGGTTTGGGAGGTCAATATATGATAATGTCCGGAGGTGCCGTTTATATGAAGAGCAGGGATATTGATGGATTTTTCACATTGCCACAAAATTTAAGATGGGACGGTACTGTAGTTGCACTAAGAATTCCATACCAGTCACCCCAATTTAACTATATTAATTACATTGAATAAAATAAAAATTATGATAATCAGTACTTTATTTAAATTTCTTGATTTCATAGT
>JBJEBO010000214.1:0-2844 GCA_051870155.1 Candidatus Cryptobacteroides sp. | reverse complement strand
AGGGCAACCTCAACACAGCTTTTGCTTTCATTGACTTTCACATCGCTGCTGACCTCAAAGACGGTCTTTGCGTAGTTGTAACCCATTATGTCATAGATTCTTGCCATTCTTGGAAGGAGAGAGAAGAATCTTGCCTGGTCCTTGCCGTCCGCATTCGTCCACTGAACCTCGCTCAAAGCGGCTGCGCGAGGAAGGAGCATATACTCCAGATACTCAGGAGTTGCGATGTACTCCGTCCAGAGGTTTGCCTGGACGCCTTTGATGTGCGAGCGGGCGTTGTCGTCCATATCCTCTGTGAAAGGCTCGTAGGAATAGACCTTCTCGATAGGCAGATAGCCGCCGATTGCGAGAGGCTCGTTTTCGGTGTCGTGTGACTGATAGTAGTCGAAGTAGCAGAATTGGTTAGGAGTCATTATGGCGTCGTGTCCTGCCTTTGAAGCGGCGATGCCACCTTCAATTCCCCTCCAGGACATCACTGTCGCATTCGGAGAGAGCTCTCCCTCGAGGATTTCGTCCCAGCCGATGATCTGGCGGCCCTTTTCGTTGAGGTATTTCTCGATGCGTGCAGTCACATAGCTCTGGAGATAATGCTCGGCGTTGAATTTGCCGTCACCCTTCAGACCGAGAGCCTTGATCCTGGCCTGGCATTTAGGACATTTCTCCCATCTTACCTTAGGGCATTCGTCACCGCCGATGTGGATGTATTCGGAAGGGAAGAGTTCCATAACCTCGTCCAGAACGCCCTGCAGGAAGGTGAAAGTCTTTTCGTTTCCGATGCAGAGCACATCGTCTGAGACTCCCCAGCGCTGCCAAACCTCGTAAGGACCGCCTGTGCAGCCGAGTTCAGGATAGGCTGTGAGGGCTGCGAGCATATGTCCCGGAAGGTCGATCTCAGGAATGACGGTGATGCCCTTGCTCTGGGCATATCCAACGATTTCCCTGATTTCGTCCTGGGTGTAGTAGCCTCCGTAAGGAATGCCGTCGTAGTTGGTCCACTCCTTCCTGATCATGGTGCCTTTCCTCCAGGAACCGACTTCAGTCAAGCGTGGGTATTTCTTGATTTCAGCCCTCCAGCCCTGGTCGTCGGTGAGATGCCAGTGCAGGGTGTTCATTTTGTAGACCTCCATAATGTCGAGGTACTTCTTCACTTCGTCAAGACTGAAGAAATGCCTTGAGACATCGAGATGCAGACCCCTGTAACCGAAGCGTGGGGCGTCATTCACAGCGCAGCACTGAAGTTTCCACTCTGCGCCCGGAGCTGGAGCTTCCCCGAAAATCTCCACAGGGAGCATCTGCTTGAGAGTCTGGATGGCGAACCTGACACCTTTTGTCGAAGAAGCCCTCACGGAAACTTGTTTCTTGTTGACCTCCAGTGAGTAAGCCTCTGGGGCAAGGGCTGTGTCAAGCACGAATGTGAAGCCGGTTGCAGCTGTCCCCTCGCTCACCTTGCTCTCTTTGCCGGAGATTGCGGAAAGACGGGATGCGAAGCAGCTGACAAGGCCTTTGGCATCGGCATCAAGTGCAGGGTCAATCGCAAAATCAGCCCCTGCGGCATTGAATGTCCCGCAGTTGATTGTGACGTCGTTTGGATAAGGGGTAACCGTCAAAACGGCTTTTTCATGGCTGCAGGAGCACAGCGCGACGATTGCGGCTGCGGCAACCTGTAGAAGATGTCTTATTTTCATAACGTGTTATAATGGTTAATTCGACAAAGATATAAGTAATATGCCAATCAAACAAGCGGTCGGAAGTGCCTGAAAGGTGAAAATTTTCCTGAAAATGGCGCTTTCCCGCCGGGACGGAGTATGTTTGTGAAATGAAGATATATATTTGCAAAATGAAGAATTTATATATGATGAAACGGAATATTCTGATTTTTGTGACGGCGCTGCTTCTCGCCGCGCCTGCTGCCGTTTGCGGACAGGGAAAAAGGATCGACCCTCTGAAAGAGGGGGCGCAGGTCCACGGAACGGGGTGGACTGAGTTGAGGAATGGATATGTGAGGCTACCGGAACACGCCCGGGGCACGGTGCGTGAGGCTCTCTGGAATCTGGGCCGCAATTCCTCGGGATTGAGCCTCGTTTTCAGGAGCAACACCGGAAGACTTGAGGTGAGGTGCACTCTGGAGGACCGTATGCAGATGTTGCATATGCCGGCCACAGGGGTGTCCGGGGTGGATTTGTTTGCCTGTGACTCCCGGGGGAGGGAGCATTGGTGCGCGCCGAAATTCTGCCCCTCGTTCACCCAGGGGAGTGGCACGGAGGTCTTCTATAATTACGAAAGGCTTGACTATGAGCAAGAAACGGACATTTACACTTACCGCCTCTATCTCCCTTTGTACAACTCTGTCAGGAGTCTTGAACTGACCGTGGATGAGGACTGTGTCTTTGAATTTCTTCCGGTCGGGGGCAATTTGCCTGTGGTGGTCTATGGGACAAGCATCGCCCAGGGAGCCTGTGCAAGCCGTCCTGGGATGGCCTGGACAAGCATTGTGGAAAGGAGACTGGGCTGCCCTGTCGTGAATCTCGGCTTTTCGGGGAACGGCAGGATGGAGATGGAGGTGTTCGGGCTTCTCAATGAAATCGATGCCGCCGCCTTTGTCATTGACTGCCTGCCGAACATAAATGTCGAGGATGATTTTGAGACCCGTCTTGCGCAAGGCATTGCCCTTCTTCGGGCAGGGCATACCTGTCCGATTGTCCTGGTTGAGCACAGCGGCTATGCCAATGATTTCACGAACCACAACAGGCTCTATGCCAACCAGTTGAATGACAGGCAGGAAGCCCTGTACAGGAAATTGAGGAAGAAATTCTCAAACCTCTACTATCTGACCCGGGAGGAAAT
>JBJEBO010000213.1:0-2849 GCA_051870155.1 Candidatus Cryptobacteroides sp. | reverse complement strand
ATTGTGGAGTGAGGGAGGCTCATATAATAATGCTGGATCTGGAAAATCGAAGAAACAAGAGATATAGGGATCCGGATGCTTTGTTAGAATGGATTGACTCCCAGATTGTGGAATATATGGCTTTCGGTGATGTTCCTCAGGAGGAATGGTACTATGTGATGTTGGACGAGGTGCAGTTGGTGCCGGAGTTTGAGGATGTGTTGAATTCATACCTCAAAATCAAGAATGTGGATGTGTATGTGACTGGAAGCAATTCACGGTTTCTCTCGAAGGATGTGATAACGGAGTTCCGTGGTCGTGGTCATGAAATTCATATTACACCTTTATCAATGAGTGAGTTTGTCGGTGCCCATCCTGAAATGACTTTTGAGGAAGCATTAGACCAATATATGACATACGGAGGTTTGCCAATGGTTTGCCTGTACTCCGATGTGAAGGAGAAGGAAGCATATCTGAAAGGTCTATTTGAGAAGACATACCTGACGGATATCCAGGAACGCTACCACATCAGAGGCAGTGATGTAATGGGAGAACTAATTGACGTGGTGGCTTCCGGCATAGGAGGACTTACAAACCCATCGAAGATAGAGAATACGTTTAAAACTGTTAAAGGTATAGGAGTGGGAAAGAATACTATCAAGCAGTATTTGGAGATGCTGGAGGAATCGTTTTTGATTAGAAAAGCAGTACGATATGATGTAAAGGGACGAAAGTATATTGATACACCTCAGAAATACTATTTTGAAGATTTGGGACTCAGGAATGCACGCATTGGTTTTCGTCAAGTAGAGAAGACTCATTTGATGGAAAATATGGTGTATAATGAACTTTGTCTTCAAGGATACACTGTGGATGTGGGAGTTGTGATACACAATACAAAAGATGCTGCAGGTAATAGCCAGAGGAAGCAACTTGAAGTAGATTTTGTGTGCAACCGTGGGTCTGAAAGAATATATGTTCAGTCAGCCTATGCCTTGCCCGATAGAGAAAAGGTGGAGCAGGAACAGGCCTCGCTTTTACACATTAAAGATGGATTTCGCAAAATAATAATTGTGGCAGACAGATATTTATCTGGATACAGCGAAAATGGTATTAGGATTCTTAGTCTTAAGAACTTTCTTATGGAAGGACTGGGATTGGATTAGCTAGACGAAAACATATTTTTCCGGATAGTATAGCTTTGTATCCAATGATTTCCGTCAATATTTCGTCAGATGGAAAACTGGCGGAAATACACTACAGTTTATTCATGAATTTCGACATGTTGGTATTTCCCCGATAATTAAGCGGAGTTATGCTGAGAATCAATAAAATAGAACCATAATTGTTGCAGGTGTATTTGAAATCGCTTATATTTGCAGGTAGAAATTTTTGCAAAAATTTTCTACTTGGATGCTATGCGAATTGTTGATGACATAGAACAGCAGATACAACAAAGCGAGGCAGGTGCCTTGTTCTTTGTATCGGACTTTGCGAAGACTGGAAACGATGTGTTTATAAGCCGTCTCTTGTCGGAATTCGCTGAGAAGGGACTTCTGTGCCGCTTAGCAAAAGGAGTCTATTATAAGCCTGTTCAAACTCGTTTTGGCATTCTCTATCCTGAGGTTGGGGATTTGGTAAAAGCAATTGCCCGCAGAGATAATGCCCAGGTATTGCCGACAGGGGAGACTGCACAGAATATGCTGGGACTCTCCACTCAGGTTCCGATGAATTATGTATATTTGACATCTGGCTCGGCGCGCAAAATTAAAGTTGGTTCTCGCACCGTTACATTCAAACGATGCGTCCCGAAGAATTTTGCAGCTAAAGACGAGTTTCTGGCCATCTTGATCCAGGCGATGAAATCAATCGGAGAGAACAGGATAACCGATCAGCATCGTACGGTAATCAAAGGTCTTCTGCAGAGGCACCTGCCGATTGAGACTTTTGAGCAGGACTTGAAAGTAGCTCCCATCTGGGTGAGGAAAACAATTTGGAATAGCGCAAAGGAGATTGAACAATGACAAAATGGATTGACACAGAACTGTTGGATCGCAAAGTGATTCTTCAGCAGGCAGCGGCGGGTGAGCATCTTCCGGAATATGCTGTTGAGAAAGACTGGTGGGTGAGCATGACGCTGAAAGCTCTATTCCAGACTTCTTGCAAAGATTACCTGGAGTTCAAGGGCGGAACTTCGCTCAGTAAGGGCTGGCACCTGATTGACCGTTTTTCAGAAGACATCGATGTGGCGCTCAATCATCGATTATTTGTGCCACAACTTGATAATAACACTCAATTGAAGAATCTTCGCAAAAAGAGCCGCAAGTTCATTGAATCTACTCTTGCCGAAGATCTTGATGCGCAGCTGAAAGCGCTTGGACTCTCGGGCTATGTGGTGAGACCTGAGATCGTTGATGAAGCCGGCAATCCTATTTCGTCAGATGCGGATCCTACGGTAATCTATGTCAACTATTCTTCCGTCTCTTCTGATAGTTCACCGTATGTGCCTTCAAGAGTCAAAATTGAGATCAGTTGCCTTTCGATGGATGAACCATTTGAACTGCGGAACATCAGCTCAATCATCAGTACGCATTTTCCGGATGATGATGGGGAATCTGAATGCACGATACCGGTAGTCCTTCCTTCAAGGACATTCTTGGAGAAAGCATTCCTGCTGAATGAGGAATTCCAGAAGCAGGAACCGAGGAGTCTCAGAATGACTCGTCATTTGTACGATCTCGAGAGGCTGATGGATTCAGAATTCGGGAAGATGGCCATCTCGGATAAGGAGTTGTATGGCAAGATTGTGGAGCATCGTCGCAAGTTTTATCATGTCGGGTATGCCGACTATGACAAGGACTATCCTGGAT
>JBJEBO010000212.1:0-2850 GCA_051870155.1 Candidatus Cryptobacteroides sp. | reverse complement strand
GCATCAAGGATGAGGAAAGTTTATGTCTCACCGCTCTTGACGAAAAGCACGCGGCTGACAAGGCTCGCGCTCTGCGCAACAATGGACCTACCAGGCTCTATATGAACCCTCTGTCCGGGTTTGCGCACCACCCCGGCAGCGACAGTGGAGAACCAGGTATCGAAATCCGGTATCGGTTCAGCATCCGGATCTTCATAATTCACACCAAGACCACCGCCAAGATTTATATCCTTGATTTCGAGACCTTTGGACTCAAATTGGGCAACAATAGAATTAACCCTTTCACATTCAAGAGAATAAACATTCCCAACCTGGGTTATTTGAGAGCCGACGTGGAAATGGAGTCCCATAAAATCAACATTCTGGCATCTCTTCACCATATTCACGAGGGCATCGAACTCGTGGTCCGATATACCGAACTTATTCTCATACAAGCCTGTTGTCACATATCTGTGCGTGTGCGCATCTATATTCGGATTTATCCTCGCACTCACCCTTGCCCTCAAACCGAGCCTTCCCGCGAGGGCGTTGATGACATAAATCTCCTGAAGCGACTCGCAGTTGAACGATTCAATCCCCGCCTTAAGGGCCTCCGCGATTTCCTTGTCGCTCTTCCCCACTCCGGCGAAAACCACCTTATCGGCAGGAAAGCCGCAGGACAGCGCCCTTGCCACCTCGTTTCCGCTCACGCAGTCGGCTCCAAGGCCCGCCGAACTTATGAGTTCGAGGATTCTCGGCTCCACATTCGCCTTGATTGCATAATGTGCCTGTATGTCGTATTTACGGGAAAGGGAGGCGACCTTGTCTATCGTGGCACGGAGAAGATCCATATCATAAAAATAGAAAGGCGTCTCAACTTTCTCGAAAAATTCTATATTCTTGATATTCAACATTTTATATTTCCACCCCAAATTTATCATCAAAACGATTGCAAAAATAGGGAAAAAATCGCTAATTTCGCAGTTTGAAGTTTAACAATGTAAAAATTTGAGATGAAAATGGAAAAAGGACCTATTTCACAATTCATTACACACCATTATCGTCACTTCAATTCAGCAGCGCTCGTAGATGCCGCCAAAGCGTACGATGAACATATGAAAAAGGGGGGAAAGATGATGTTGGCTATGGCCGGCGCGATGAGCACCGCCGAAATCGGACTCTCTCTCGCAGAGATGATCCGTCAGGACAAAATCCAGATCGTGTCCTGCTCGGCAAACAACCTCGAAGAGGACATTATGAACCTTGTCGCCCACAATCATTACTACAGGGTTCCCCACTATAGGGATTTGACTCCGGCACAGGAGAAGGAGCTTCTCGACAACCACTACAACCGTGTGACCGACACCTGCATCCCTGAGGAAGAGGCTTTCCGCCGTCTTGAGCACCACCTCGTTGACATCTGGAAAGAGATGAAGGCCACCGGTGAGAGACTTTTCCCTTGGGAAGTGATCTACAAACTCATCCGCAGCGGTGTTCTTGAGCAGTATTATGAGATCGACCCTAAGGACAGCTGGGTTCTCGCAGCTTGCGAAAAGAACATTCCGATTGTAGTTCCTGCCTGGGAGGACTGTACGACTGCCAACATCTTCACCGCACACTGCATCCGCGGAGAATTCGAGACCTCAATGATCAAGAACGGTATCGAAACAATGATTTTCTTGACAGAGTGGTATCGTGAGAATTGCGGTGGTCAGGGCGTAGGCTTCTTCCAGATCGGTGGAGGTACAGCAGGTGACTTCCCGATTTGCGTAGTTCCTATGATGGCTCAGGACCTTGAGTGGCCGGACGTTCCACTTTGGGCTTATTTCTGCCAGATTTCAGACTGCACCACTTCATACGGTTCATATTCAGGCGCCGTTCCTAATGAGAAGATTACCTGGGGCAAGCTCGATGTAGATACTCCGAGATTCATCGTCGAATCTGATGCGACCATCGTTGCTCCGCTCATTTTCTCGTACGTTCTCGGTTGGTAACCGCGGATGGAGTTTCTGAGGGACATAGAAGTCTTGAGGGCTATACAATTGTCAGTATGCAGCGGATCCTGCATACTGGCTTTTCTCTTATTGCTCATCAAAATCCCTCTGACAGAATATACCAAAAAACTGAGGATGACAAAGAACACGATTGCTCTTTCATTCCTCGTATGTTCATTTTCCCTTGGCTTCACCCTTTTCAACGAGGACATAGCCAATTATGAGCAGTTCTCATCATTGATGATGTTGATTGCCGTATCATTCTCATCAATCGCCATTTCCTATTCGATGACAAATCTGCTCGACGGTAAATATACTGACGGAAATATATTCGCGACCAACATTTTCTTTTCTGCAACAGTATCAATCATCCTGATAACCTCTTTTATAAACGATAATGTGGCAATCAGGAACATCGGCATCATTACAATGCTGCTCTTGTTTGTGGGTCAATGCGTCTATTATATAATCCAGTTCGACAAGGCATACAAAAGCGCCGTAAAGCAATTGGAGGCGTTCTACGATGAGGAAGAAGACCATAAAATCAGATGGATCAGGTTCTGCTACATCATCGCGATGCTCACAGATGTCTTTCTTCTTGTCTATCTGATGCTTCCGAAAGGTCTTATGACCCTCTATGTTGCCTGGTATATGCTCTATATGCTCTATTTCAGCAGCAATTTCATTTCTTTCCTCGGAAGTCACAAGATGACTTTGGATGCCTTCGCCCATAGGACTCTGTCTGGACAGGATATGTTCCCTCAGAAACAGGAGAAATCCAAGAAAGAGGAAACTGCGGTAGAGGTAAGGCGCAGGGCGCGGGAGTTCGAGAAATTGGAAAAACGCATCGAACTTTGGGTAGGAAACAAAAAATATA
>JBJEBO010000211.1:0-2850 GCA_051870155.1 Candidatus Cryptobacteroides sp. | reverse complement strand
AGTGTCTCCGAAATATTTTTTCCAAGTCCGGATGCTCACTATTCCGCTTTTCCGGTAATGGTCTTTGGTTCCGAAAAAAGCATAAAAAGGGTCCTTGCTTCCATTCAATGTGGAATTAGCAAGGGCCTTTTTTCTATGGTCCCTATATTTCCTGAGAGTGTGAAAAGAAAAATGAAGTCTCTGACGGTCACCAGGTTTCGGCTTATATATTTTGTCCATCAGCCAAGTCACCCCCGGTATCAGAGCAAGAACAGCTAGATAGCCCAAATATATAGGAGCATTAAGGGAAGGTGAGACAAGAAGATGAGGCAGTCCCTCTATCCTAATAGCCTGGACCGCTCCAAGTGATTCGCCAATTATGAGCGATGGTTTTAGTTCATCCACCCATTTTTCAATCTGTTCCCGTCCGTCGATGGGGTCGAAACTGTAAGTGCGAACAATCACCTCTACCTCTACGCCATCCGGTAAATATTTCCCGATCTTCTCCCTTAGAATGGAAGGAATGCGGCTATCTCCACCTCCGCCCATCCCGTGTATATATAAAACCTTCATTTTCGAATCCATAATATGACAAAGTTATAAAGTGTTTCGGAAATATTTGCTAACTTTGTTCTTTGTGTTCAAAAAAAAGACAAATAATTATATAAATTTATAGATATGAACATCAAATCAATCATCGCGGCGACAGCACTTCTCGTGTCATTCTCCGCATTTGCACAGAACGCTCCGGAAAAGCCTGAAGCTCCTGAGTATGAATTTACAGTCGTTAAGGAAAATCCTATCACATCCATCAAGAACCAATACCGTTCAGGTACCTGCTGGTGTTTCTCGGCTATTTCTTTCATTGAGTCCGAAATTCTAAGGACCAATGGAGTTGAGACCGATCTTTCCGAAATGTTTGTTGTTGGCAAGTCTTATCACGACAGGGCCATCAAATATGTAAGACTCGATGGTCATCTTAATTTTGCCGCAGGAAGCTCATTCGGTGATGTCCTCCACGTCATCAATGATTATGGAATCGTTCCTCAGGAGGCTATGCCGGGACTCTGCTATGGCAGTGACAAACCTGAGCATTTTGAGATGGACGCAGCTTTGAAAGGTTATGTGGATGCCATCAAGGATGTACCTAACAAGAAATTGAGTACCGCCTGGGTAAACGGATTTGACGGCATCGTTGCTGCTTATCTCGGAGAGTATCCTGAGAAATTCACTGCTGACGGAAAAGAATACACTCCTCAGTCATACAGGGATTATCTCGGAATCAACACAAGCGACTATGTGAATCTCACCTCCTTTACCCACCATCCTTTCTACGAGCCATTCGTTATTGAGGTATGCGACAATTGGAGATGGGACAGTGCCTACAACCTTCCTATGGACGAGATGATGGAAGTGATGTACAATGCTATCGATAAGGGATATACCATCGCTTGGGGTTCTGACGTAAGCGAGAAAGGTTTCACAAGAAACGGTATCGCAGTTGCCCTCAAGGAGGATGCAAAACCATCAGCAGGTTCAGACCAGGAGCGTTGGGTTGGAAAGAGCAAGGATGAAAAGGCCGAAGAAGTGAAGGCAGAGCTTCCGGAAGAGGTTACGGTGACCCAGGAGATGCGTCAGGAAGGATATGACAGGAAAACCACTACTGACGACCACGGAATGCATATCTATGGTATTGCCCAGGACCAGAACGGGACAAAATATTTTATGGTAAAGAACTCTTGGGGTGAAGCCGGAAAATACAAAGGAATCTGGTATGCTTCAGATGCTTTCGTAAGATACAAGACTCTCAATATCGTTGTCCACAAGGACGCTCTCCCTAAAGACATAAAGAAGAAACTCGGTATCAAATAAACAATCCGTTCTGAAATGAAGATTGTCAGATACATTCCCAACACAATCACATCCTTGAACCTTCTATGTGGGGTTTTGGGTGTGATTTGTGCTTTCAACGGGAGAATGGACACGGCATTCTGTCTGATGCTTGCCGCATCGGTTTTCGATTTCTGCGACGGGCTTTCGGCAAGGCTCCTGAATGCCTATTCGGATATGGGAAAGGAACTCGATTCTCTCTCTGATATGGTAAGTTTCGGGGTTCTGCCTTCTCTGATGCTTTACAACCTGATGGTTTCGGAGGTTCCATCTTGCGGATGGCTTCGCTTCGTTCCGATTCTTATAGCCATTTTTTCAGGTTTGAGGCTTGCAAAATTCAATGTGGACGAAAGACAGAGCGAGAATTTCATAGGTCTTGCGACTCCTGCTTGTGCCATCCTCTGTGGTTCATTTGCTTATTTTGTATGCAAATCTCCTGATGGAATATTACACGGCTGGGTGGCATCCCGTTTCTTCATTCCAGCCGTCTCTGTTGTTTTGTCGGCTTTGCTGGTGAGTGAGGTTCCGATGTTCTCAATGAAATTCAAGAAGGGGCATAAATGCCCGAGAAGAATCGCGGTACTCAGAATAGTTTTCCTTGTTATCGTTGCCGTGTGCTGCATCATCACGGCAGTACTTAAACTGAATTGGTCCTTTGCGGTCCTCGTCAGTTTCACCTGCTATATTCTGATTAACATCTGCAGTGCCATCATCCCCGCAAAATCCTGACATAGACTTTCTCTGTCATTTCTCTCGCCATCGATCAAGCTAAAAAAAGCCCGACTATTGCAGCCGGGCTTTATTACTTATATACAACTATTAATAATTAGTTGCGTGAATCTTGAAATAGCTCTTTGCGTGCTTGCAGACAGGGCAAATTTCAGGTGCCTTCTTGCCAATCACGATGTGACCGCAGTTGCTGCACTCCCAGATCATATCCTCATCCTTTGAGAAAACGAGACCGCCCTTGACATTCTCAAG
>JBJEBO010000210.1:0-2860 GCA_051870155.1 Candidatus Cryptobacteroides sp. | reverse complement strand
AATATAAATACTAAAGCGAAAAGCCTTATTGTTGTTGCAATCCTGAATCCGGATGAAATGCTACATTGATTCATAAGAAGTGAAGGTGGATAGAATGTCATTGTATAGGTCTCCAAGACGTTTGCTGAACGCAAGTCTCCAGTCAGAGAATAGGATTCTGTAAAATTCCTTCCCGTCAAAGGCTATGCTGTATGCACATAAAGAGAAAATAAAGGCTATAAGGGCCTGTGCCCACCCAAGGGTACAAAAAAGTATAGCTGCCCATATTATAGCCATTACAGGTGTAAGAGCCAGTTTCACTCCAAACCTGACTGTGTTCCTGAAAGCAGGATCCTTCACTTTGGTGCATATATAAGCCGCACTAGCCCACATTGGCAGTGACATCAAGACTCCTCCTATATATATAGGAAGTATTGCAGCTCCGATAATTGTCTTCAGCAAAATTGCAGTCCAAAGATTTTTGTGACCTAAAGATTTGATGGATATATTCTTGGATTTCCTCTCCTTGATAAATTCTTCAGCAAGTGTGAAAAGGTGGGCATTATCATCCATTCTTTCCAAAACTGCTGCCAAAGCCCTGTTCCTGTGCATTCTCTCTTTGAGAGAACCTTTGAAGCCGGCTGAAGCAACTTTGATAATTTCCCATTTCGAGGTGTAATTTTCATCGTCCGGAATGTAGGTTATCAGGGATGAGATGCCTGAATGTAGCCTTGAAGCGAGAAGTCTGTATTGCTCCGCTTCATTCTTGTCCGAGTGTTCTTTGAGGAATTGCCTGATTTCTATGGGCTTACCGAAATTCAGAAGACAGGTGCTCCTGTATCTGAAATAGTCGCCGTATTCGATACCTGTAGGGATGATATATACCGGCTTGTCCTCCGGAGCATCAGCGCAGGTCGCAAAAGCTATTCTTAGGATTCCTTTGCTTACCGGAAGGAGGGAGTGCATCGTTCTGTGGCGTCCTTCACAGAACATACAATACCTGACTCCTTCAAGAAGAGTTTCCTTAATCTCCTCTATGCTTTTCAGATTGTTAGCCACTTCCCTGAAACCATCTCTGATTCTTGTCATCGGGAGGATTTTCAAGAATTTCATTATTTTCGCAATCTGCGGCTTTTTGAAAACATCAGCTCTTGCACCGAAAACGGTGGCTTCTTCTGAAGACCTCAAAATGACGAGGGCATCCATCAGTGTGTTGCAATGGTTAGGCGCGATAATTATAGCACCGTCATTTGGGATATTCTCTTTTCCTGTGATTTCAAATAATGTGTAACTGTCTCTACAGCAAAGGTCCACATAAGGTCTCAGAAAAAAATACAACTTGTTTTCTGCGTATATAGGTTTGTCCATTGTATGCTTCCAGAATGAGGTTTAGGTTTGCAAATATACCTAATTATATCTTCTTAAACAAGTGTTCAGATGTGCTTGAAAACCGATTTAGGCTCCTGTGATACCAATCGTTGTTTCTCCATTCGTCGGCAATATTCTTTAGTTCATCCGGCAAAACCGTCAATTCGTCCGATTATAGATAAAAATATTTGCAGGAATTATAAAAATATACTACATTTGCATTCGAGTTGGTTCGGAGAGTGTTTCTTAATTCTCACAACTCGATTGGTTATTAGTTTTAGTGTTATTAATTATGTGGTTAGATGAGGGGCCCCACGTGAGTGGCGCAGCCTCATTTTTTTTATGGTATCTTCAATAAATAAGCTTGCCATCATCTTTGGATATTTATTTATTTCAGATTCCAGATATTAGAATTTAGATATTTGATTTCAGATATTGGATTCCAGATTTTTGATGACCGATTTTATATTTCTGATATGAATTTATTAAGTTGTTGATAGACAAGATGAACAGGGAAGCCCATAATTGTAAAGAATGAGCCTTCTATCCTGTCAATACCTATATAGCCGATCCATTCCTGGATTCCATAAGCTCCAGCTTTATCGAAAGGCTTGAAATTGTCAATGTAATAATTGATTTCCTCGTCAGTCAATTCTTTGAAATGGACATTCGCCGTGTCCGAAAGCGTTTCTTCGCGGAATTTATCCCTGACGGTGATAGCCGTTGTCACCTTGTGGCTTTTACCGGACAGCATTTTCAGCATTTGCACAGCCTCTTCCCGTGAATGTGGTTTTCCCATCACCGTACTTCCGCAAATCACGAGGGTGTCGGATGTGATGAGAATTTCGTTTTCTTCCAATTCCCTGTGGAAGCCGTGCGACTTTCCCCTTGAAAGCACTGACGGTATGTCATCTACAGGGGTTTCACTACTGAATTTCTCCTCGAAATAATTGAGAGTATCGACTTCAAAATCAATATTTAGACCGGCGAGCAGCTCACGCCTTCTGGGTGAACCGCTCGCCAGTATTATGTGTTTTCCTTTTAAATCCATTGTCAGGCCTTTTGTTTTCGGCCTGTAAAGTTATCCATTGTGTGATAAATTCCAAACCATTCTCCAAAAATGATGTCGAAAAGTTTGGTCGGGAGAATCCCTTGCCAGAATCTGATGAAATGGAAACCGAATGGGATGCCGGCGAAAATCTGATCTTTCTCAATTGCCTTTATTACTTTGGATGAAACATATTCAGGCTTCAGGATAGGGAAAACCTTTGATTTCACTCCGTCAAACATTCCTGTGTTGATATAATAAGGTGCAACGGTTGTGACTTTTACCTTGCTTTTTCTGCTTTGAAGCTCGATTCTCATTGACTCAGACCATCCTATGGCTCCCCATTTGCTTGCTCCGTAAACGCTCATCCTCGGGTTGCCAAGCATTCCGCCTGCAGATGTGATGTTGCAGATGTGACCGTATCCGCGTGAAAGCATATCAGGGAGACATACCCTTGTGACGAAC
>JBJEBO010000209.1:0-12982 GCA_051870155.1 Candidatus Cryptobacteroides sp. | reverse complement strand
GAGAGCCTTTTCTACTGCTGCGTCCAGTGCCTTGTAAGGAGCGCTGTGGGCAACTCCGACGCGTTCAGCCTTAGAAGCAACACTGTCCTGAGGTCCCATCCATATTATGTCCTCGATATCGACGTCATCACCGAATATGTACTCGTCTCCATTGTCGAGGTCGAGAACGGCTGCAAACAGAGGCTCGTCTATTCCCCAATAATAGAGGAAAGAGCTGTCCTGACGGAATTTATAGTCATTGCCCCTGTAATTCTGAGGTGCTTCGGCATTGCCGACGAAAAGGGCTATTCCCCTTTTCCCTTCAGGGAGCATTCCTGCCATCTTTTCAGCGAGGACGCGCCTTCTGTTTGAATAGATGCTTTTGTCAAACATAGTATTATGTGTTTTTTGAATATTCCTTAGTTTTTAAATAGATTTCTCGACTCCCTTCGGTCGCTCGAAATGACAGAGGTTGTTTATTCGACTCCCTTCGGTCGCTCGAAATGACATAGTTCGTTTATTCGACTCCCTCCGGTCGCTTGAAATAACATTTACCCCATTCTTTGAAGTCATCCCAACGGTAATAAGGGCCGGAGACAGGAGTTAGAATGCTGAGCGGAATTTCCTCCCCGTTGAGCACCGCCTTGAACAATATTTCCGGATTCTTCTTGCTGCGGTAGAATATAAATTCGAGGGTAGCCGCCATAGGAGTGTTCCAATTCTGCCACGTAAGATGCAGAGAATCAAGTTTTTCTGGAATATATGCGAATTCCTTGGCTCCAATCATAGTGAGGACGGATAGCAGATTGCCATCGTGTCCGAAACGAAGGCGTACAGCCTGTCCGCCAGCCTTGATATCCTTGTCGGCATCCTCTATGATGCAGCGTAGAATCGGACCATATCTCTGTGCCGAACGGGCTGTCCAGTCATAGAAACTCGCATTGCTAATTTTCCAGCTTGTGAACAATTCGTCTTCGGTGAGAACATCGTCCAAAGTGATGCCGCAATTGAGGCATTCCATTCCGGAAACCAGATAATAGAGGCTGTTTATGAATGCGCGCCCCTCAATTTTCTTATCGACATATTCTTCGGAGAACAATCTTTTGGCGACATTTCCAACAAACTCGTCCGTCCACAGCCTGGCAGTGAACTCCTCGATTGATTCATCCCAAGGATATGGGGATGGTTCGGCATCGAAATAATTCGGATTTTCGCGGTCTCCAGGGTTTACTTCGTCCAAAAGCACTCTCGTAGCTTCGGCATATATATCCAACTCCGGATCCATCTCCTTGAGCCCGAGACAGAAAGCCTCCATACTCATTACGCATCTTGTCACGAGGCTGGCGCAGGCTGTGATTTCAGGATTTCCTTTGAACACTTCAGGAAAACGCCTGTATGTCCTGTGCGCCCATTCCTTGTGTTGGCGGAAGCCTACCGGAGTAAGGTCTCCACTTCTGTGTTTGACAAGATCATAATAGGCTGAAAGTCTTTGATATACACTTTTACCCAAAGATGTTAGAGCTCCGCTCCGGGACGCATCTGCAAGAATGTCCAAAAGATAGGTATATCCTCCTTCTGAGGTCTGGTATCTCGCCCCGTGTCTGCCATAATGACTGATATAGAAGGGCTTATAGCCTTTCGGAGCTTTTGTGTCCGGAGTGCCTTCAAAACTGCTGATTTCGTAAATGCCGTAGAGTTTTGAAGGATGTTCGCGATAGTAATCCCTGTTATAAGGTTGGGACGATGCCGCTTGTCCGGCAAGAAGCAGGACGGCGAGCAGGAATGATGTGGCGAATTTTTTCATAAAGCTTTGCGTTTGCCTACGGCGCTATTTCAAGACTGCGTCGGCGAGTTTTCCGGCGAGTTCGATGAAAGCGATTCCGTCAGGACGGGAAGAAAGGGCTGCCGGTTCCCCATTGTCTCCACCTTCCCGAATCCCCTGTACTATAGGTATTTGCCCAAGGAGGGGAATGTCATATTTCTCAGCCATCCTTGCGCCTCCGTCCTTGCCGAAGATATAATAGCGGTTTTCCGGAAGTTCTTCCGGGGTGAACCAAGCCATATTCTCGACAAGTCCGTATATCTCTTTGTTTATGCTGCTGTTCCTGAACATATTGACTCCCTTTTCCACATCGGCGAGAGCCACAGCCTGAGGAGTGCTGACGATGACTGCCCCGTCGAACGGGATGTCGTGTACGAGGCTGATATGGATGTCCCCTGTTCCCGGAGGCATATCTATGAGAAGCACGTCAAGTTCTCCCCATCTGACTTGCAATATCATTTGTTTCAATGCGTTGCAAGCCATAGGACCTCTCCAGATGAGGGCTTGTTCAGGTTTTGCGAAATATCCGATGGACATCCATTTTACTCCATATTTCTCCACAGGGATGATGACTTCCTTGTCACCTTCCTGAAAGGCATCTGGCATAAAGTTTTCCGTACCTGTCATTTTGGGAACGGACGGTCCATACACGTCTGCATCTGCAAGGCCCACTTTGTAGCCGAGTCTGGCGAGGGCCACAGCGAGATTGACTGCAACGGTGGATTTTCCCACTCCTCCTTTTCCTGAGGCAACTCCTATTATATGTTTTACATTTTCCAATTCTTCCGTTCCGAGGTCAAGTCCAGGTTTTTTCTTGGGCTTTGCCTCTTCCTTCACCACGCCTTTCACCTCAGCTTCAGTTCCTGGTGCGTGGCGGATAATCGTAGCCTTGGCGCTGCCAATCAGATATTCGGCAAGGGGATCGCGGTGTTTCGGGAAGCCAAGTACCACCTCCACCTTTCCGTCTCCAATGGTTATGTTTTCCACCATTCCCAACTCCACTATGTCCTTGTCACCTTTTGCCGGGTGCTGGACTTCACGGAGCCATTCTCTTACTTCGTTTTTTTCCATTTTCTTATTATCTTACAATATCCATTTCATCAATAAGCCAGCGTGCACCGCCGAACTTTTCAACAATGAAAAGTACATACCTTATATCCACATTGATACACCTCTGAAGGTCTGGCTCAAACATAACATCGCTGCTCATAGACTCCCAGTTGCCATCGAATGCAAGACCAATCAATTCTCCGTTGGCATTCATAATCGGGCTGCCCGAGTTGCCTCCTGTGATATCGTTGTTGCTCAGGAATGCCACAGGCATCTTGCCATCAGCCAAAGCATAATCGCCGAAATCCCCGTCTTTCCAGAGTTGTTTCAATTTTTCAGGAACCACGAATTCCCAATTGTCAGGGTCTTCTTTCTCCATCACTCCGTCAAGTGTTGTGTAATATCGGTAGTTGACGGCGTCTTTTGGAGAATAGCCTTTAACGTGTCCGTATGTCAGCCTCATAGTGAAGTTGGCATCTGGATATGAAGGTTCACCCTTCTTCCATTCAAGAAGTCCCTTGGTGTAGAGTTGCCTTGCCGTTGAAAGTTCTTTGGCGCGAGTCATTGAGGCTGCAGAAGGGGCTTTCATCGTCTCAAGCAAGGCATCGGTGAGAAGGAACGCAGGGTCACTGAAAATGTCTGCACCTTTTTCTGCAAGTGCCTCAGTGAGTTTCTCTTCAGAAATGAATGCACTGTTCTCGAACAATCCATCAACGTAGGAATCGATGTCCATAGTTGCGAAATCTGCATCAGCGAATTTGAGATAATTCTCCGGCTTTGCATTCTCACGGTAGAATTTCATAAGGGTTTTTGCCTCATTGATATCCACTTTGACTGAATAGTCCTTATAATATGGATAAATGATAGCTGCCGCATTGGCAAGGGCCGCCGTGGTGTCCTTGCCCTCTTTGAGGGAATTATTGAACATCCGGCTGAATATATTGGCGAATAATGCGATTTCTATCCTGCCCACAGACTCTCCGATAAGATAATAATCAAGAGTACCCTCCCGGTTTGCGTCAACGCATTTCTTCAAATCATCGAGAACAGTGCCGTATTCTTTTTGCCTTCGTCCTTTCTTGTCGGAATTAACCCATTCGGTAAATTCCTGTTCCTCCTTTTCAGCGCGTCCGATAATGTCAAGCTTGTCGAAGGCTATTTTCATTCCTTTCCATTTCTTCCATCCGTTGGTCGAGCCGGAATATTTGCTCGCATACTGGATTTTTACCTTAGGGTCAGCAAGCATCTCTTCAAGCATCACCTCCTGGCGAGTGGTGCGGCAGGCTATGACAACATCATTCTGTGCAATCTGCATTTTCAATTCAGGGGAAGTCTGGAAACGTGTCGTTCTTCCGGGGAATCCCATAATCATAGTGTAGTCTCCCTCCTGCACTCCCTTCAGGGAGATTTTCAGATGTCTGTCTGCCCTGTATGGAACATTCTCTTCAGAATACTCCGCAGGCTTGTTGTCCTTGCTTGCATAAACCCTGAACATAGAGAAGTCACCGGTGTGTCGCGGCCACATCCAGTTGTCCGTGTCGGCTCCGAATTTTCCGATTGATGAAGGCGGTGCGCCTACGAAACGGATGTCTCTGAACACCTTGGTGACAATGAGATAATGAACGTTCGAGTTGTAGAAGCTCACTTTTTTTACCTCGCAATCCGGATATTCCTTGCGACATTTCGCCATTGCCTTCTCAAGAGCCTTCTCATCATTCTTGGCAACAATGTCTGTCACATCCTTCATAGCCTCCAAAAAGGTGACAGTCAGTCCCTCGACAGGAAGTTCCTCGTTGCGGTTCATCGCCCAGTAGCCGTCCTTAAGATAGTCGTGCTCCACAGAACTCAACATCTGGATACTTGAATATCCGCAATGGTGGTTGGTCACGAGCAATCCCTCTTCGGAGATGATCTCACCGGTACATCCGCTGCCGAACTGCACTATGGCGTCTTTGAGTGATGAATGGTTTATATTATATATGTCATCCGCGCTCAGTTTGCATCCGGCTTCGGAGAGGGCTGCGGAATTCATTTTTTTGAGAAGAGGAAGAAGCCACATTCCTTCATCTGCCCAAAGGCTGCCTGCGGAAATCGCAACGGCAGCAATAATTGCCAAAAATTTCTTCATATAAATAAGGTTTCTATCTAAAACAATGTAGGTTCAAGTTCCTTGACGTGGAAACTGCGTCTGTGATAGGGAGTAAGTCCATAGCGTCTGACCGCCTCAATGTGCTCCTTTGTCGGATATCCCATATTCCGGTCCCATCCGTATTCCGGATATTCCTTTGCTATTTTCCTCATATATTCGTCCCTCCAAGTCTTTGCGAGGACGGAAGCCGCAGCGATAGGCGCATATTTGCCGTCGCCTTTTACAATGCATTGGTAGGGGATTCCGTCACATCCGTAAAATCTGTTGCCGTCTATAAGCAGAAACTCCGGCTTCACTCCCAGCCTCCTGACTGCCCTGCACATCCCTTCAACAGATGCTTTCAGGATATTGATCCTGTCGATTTCTTCTGCATCCACCGCTTCCACAGCCCAGGCAACAGCCTCTTTTTCAATGATAGGGCGGAGAAGATTCCTCGCCTTTTCCGTCATTTTCTTGGAGTCGTTCAGCAGGGGATGGCGGAAGTCCGCCGGGAGGATGACCGCAGCGGCAAAAACCGGACCGGCCAACGGACCGCGTCCAGCCTCGTCACATCCGGCTTCTGTCAGATCGGCGTTCAAGTGATTCAAAAGAAATGTCTCCATACCGCAAAATTACGGAATTATTTTTCAGCGACAATCTTTTTGAGCATTTTAATCATTTCATCCTGATAGCGGATGATTTCATCCTTGGATTCGATTGATTCTTTCAGTGAACGGATTAGTTGTTCCTTGGAGTCGAGGAGTGAGGTGTATTCTCTCGCAGGGTCGATGAGTTTCAATCCTTCCGATGTGGAATATGTCCTGCTTCCGAATAGCAGTTCTTCCATTGAAATGTCAAGGACATCAGCAAGAGGCGCGATGAATTCGCTGACAAGTCGTGTCTTTCCTTTCTCGATGCTGCGGTAGGAATTTCTGGACACACCGATTTTCTCGGCAACCTCAGATTGCGAAAGCCCGAGTTCTTTCCTCCTGCGGGAAATGTTTTCTTTTATCGAGTTGTTGTCCATATATGACCCTCTTTGCTTGCCGATGGCAAGATTTGCTTTGCAAAAATATTATATCAAGGTCACTATATGTGACATATAAAACTTGTCAAAAACAATTGATTGTTGTCAAAAAAGGAGGAAAACATATAAAAACAGAAAAATTTATATGCAAAAACAGAAAAAGAGGATGTGAACTGTTGCAGGAAGGGTGTGCAAATGCGAGTTTTGCGAAAAAATACGGCTATGGATGATTATATGAAATCTGTTCTCGAGCGCTTCGACAATATTACGGATACGCTTGCCCACCCTTCCAATTCTTACTTGACATATCTGGACATTTGCCGGATGTTGGATGTTGATCCGGAAGTGCTCGACGATTGTCTCAGGGAAGAGTTGGGCAGTGATGGAAACACTGTCGTGGAAGTTTGCCGAAGGCATCTTCCTCTTGTCTTTTTTTGAAGGTATTGCAGTTTTTATATCCATTTGTTGGATTTGCCATAATAATTTTTTAGATTTGCAAGGATTGACAGTGCCTGTCCAGGGCTCTGATAGAACACAGAATTAGTAACAAAATAAGTACGACAATGAAAGCTTACTCAACTCAAAACATCCGTAACGTGGTTCTCCTCGGCAGCACCAAGTCAGGTAAGACCACGTTATCTGAAGCGATGCTTTATGAAGGCAAAGTCATAGACCGCCGCGGTACGGTTGAAGGTAAAAACACAGTTTCAGACAACTCGGAGATCGAGCAGATCAACCAGAGGTCCATTTATGCGACTCCTCTCTATGCCGAGTTTATGGACACAAAATTCAATATTATCGACACTCCGGGTGCCGACGACTTTGTGGGAGGTGCGGTTTCCGCATTCAAGGTATGCGATACGGGAGTACTTATCGTGAATGCCCAGCAGGGAGTCGAAGTCGGTACAGAAATATTCTCAAGATATGCCGAGGAATATGGAATTCCTCTTATCGTAGGCGTCAATCAGCTTGATGGTGAGAAGGCATCGTGGGAGAATACCCTCGAGACAATGAAAGAAGCCTTCGGAAAGAAGCCGGTCATCATCCAATTCCCTGTGGCCCAGGGGCCGGCATTCGACGGTTTTATTGATGTCCTGAAGATGAAATATTATCATTTCACCGACGAGAACGGAACGCGTGAGGACCTTGAGATTCCTGCACAGTATCAGGACGAGGCAGAAGATCTCAGGTCACAGCTCATCGAGAGGGCCGCTGAATATGACGACACTCTTATGGAGAAATTCTTTGACACTGGAGTTCTCACGGAGGATGAAATCCGCAAAGGTCTCGGAATCGGTTGCCGCGAGGGCGCAGTGCTTCCGGTATTCTGTCTTTCAGCAAAGAAGGACATCGGAGTCAAGAGACTTATGGAGTTCACTATCAAGGTGGCCGCTTCCCCTGCAGAGCGTAAGGCTTTGACAAAAGACGGAGTAGAAATCGAATGCAAACAGGATGCTCCTACAACCTTGTTCATCTACAAAACTGCTGTAGAGCAGCATCTTGGTGAGGTGGCATATTTCAAGGTGATGTCCGGAGAACTTACAGAAGGTCAGGATCTTGAGAATCCTGAGACCGGAGACAAGGAAAGGATCACCACTATCTATGCAGTTGCCGGAAAGAAGAAGGAGAAAGTTACAGACCTTTTTGCAGGAGATATAGGATGTACAGTGAAACTCCGTGCCGCAAAGACCAACGTAACTCTTGCACAGCCTGGTACAGATATAGTATATGAACCGATAAAGTTCCCTGCATCAAAGTTCAGGACAGCAATCAAGGCAAAGGAGCAGAAGGACGAGGAAAAGATGAGCGAGGCTCTCAACAAGATGTCCGCAGAGGATCCTACAATCGTTGTAGAATACTCAAAGGAATTGAAACAGACCATTCTCAAAGGTCAGGGAGAGCATCATATCAATATAGTTAAATGGAGACTCAAGAACGAGAACAAGATTGAAATCGATATGTTCGCTCCGAGAATCTCCTATCGTGAGACCATCACGAAGATTGCCGCAGCAAACTACCGTCACAAAAAACAGTCAGGTGGTGCCGGTCAGTTCGGAGAAGTTCATCTTCTCGTATGTCCTTACGTAGAGGGAGTTGATCCGGGCAACAGATTCAAGATTGACGGAAAGGAAATGGTTCTCAACATCAAGGGTAAGGAAACATTCGACCTTGAATGGGGTGGAAAGCTCGAGTTCTATAACTGTATTGTCGGAGGTGCCATCGATGCACGCTTTATGCCGGCAATCCTCAAGGGTATTATGGACAAGATGAACGAAGGTCCTCTTACCGGTTCGCTCGCACGTGACATCAGGGTATATGTTTATGACGGAAAGATGCACCCGGTTGACTCCAATGAAATCTCTTTCGTTCTCGCAGCACGCAATGCCTTCAAGGAGGCGTTCCGCAATGCCGGACCTAAGATTATGGAGCCGATTTACAATCTTGAAGTTATGACTCCTTCAGAGTATATGGGTGCTTGTATGTCCGATTTGCAGAACCGCCGTGCCCTCATCGAGGGAATGGGAAGCGACCGCGGATTCGATGTCATCAAGGCTCGTGTTCCTCTTGCAGAACTTTACAAGTATTCTACAACCCTGAGCTCCCTCACTTCAGGAAGCGCGACATTCACAATGCAGTTCGCCGACTACCAGCCTGTACCGGGAGATGTTCAGGAGAAACTTCTCAAGGCTTATCTTGAGCAGGAAACTGAAGAATAAAATAAAAGAATATATTGGCCGGCTGAAAAGCCGGCTTTTTTTTATTCCCGCATTAAGGAATCTTCAAAAAATAGATTTTGCTGCAACATTTTGCTTTCAGGTGCAGTCTAAAGGACAAAATAAAACGAAATGCTATGATAAATGTTTTGATTCGACTTTTGGACATATTGATTCCAATCGGTTTATGTGTGGTTCTTCCAATACTTGTTGTATGGATTGCAATGCGTTTTCAGAGTCATAAGGTGGACAAGACTTATGAACTTCTCGTGAAGATGCTCGAAAACGGTCAGGAGGTGGATCCTGAACTCCTTGCAAAAAAATCTTCAAATCCATCTGAAAAAAGCATAAAAATGAAGCTTTTGCAGAAACTTCAGGTTGCCGGTGTGTTCAGCCTTCTTGGAATCACCCTCATAATTCTCTCTGTTACTGGAGTGATGAGAGACAATGCCGGAGTAGGCTTCCCTGTATTTCTTCTTTGTGGTATCATCTTCGCTTCGATTGGATTGGGCAATCTCCTTTCGTGGTATGTTGGCAGCAGGACCTTGAAGAAAGAGATGGAAGCAGAACTTGAAAAGGCGCGCCTGGAAAATATTGAAAAGGCAAATGAACTGAAATAAGGATGACGAGGGAGCAGTTCATAGAAGCAGTTGCAAGAGAGCAGGAATCTCTCAGGAGATTCCTGTGCAACTTGTGTGGTGGCGATTCCCAGAGGGCTGATGACCTGGCCCAGGACGCCCTGCTCAAAGCATATCTTGCATTTGAACGCTTTGAGGGACGTTCCCGTTTCTCGACCTGGCTGTTCCGCATAGCCTATAATTGCTTTATCGACAGTCTCGCTCACACAGACAATAATATTTCGTTGGAGGGAGTATCACCGTCCGGAGACAGGGTGCTCAGGGCTGATATCGTGGACGAAACCGCCGGGGCAGATCGCAGATTCGAACATCAGAGGCTTCATCTTGCTATAGGGAACCTGCCTGTAAAGGAACAGGCAGTGATTTTGCTTTTCTATATGGAAGACAAGTCTTTGAAAGACATTGAAAATATTACGGGTATGCCTTCCGGGACGATTCGTTCGCATTTGTCCAGAGGCAGGAGCCATTTGAAGGAATATCTTGAAAAGGAGTGATTATGACAGATAGGGAAATACGCGAATTCATTAAAACCAATGCCTCACAAGCATCGGACAATGACCGTTTTATGGCTGAACTCACAAGGAGGATGGATTGTCTTCCAACCCCTGCCGCATTTACTCGGGACACTCCTGACACGGAAACGGTCCTTGCCCAACTCAAATTGGTTATGAAGCAAATCCGGAGAAGAGAAAGGGTGAAGGGAATTGTGACACTGGCAATGTACATCATTCTAAGCATTGCCTTATTCTGTGTGATCTGGTTATTGAGTGCGTCAGGATTAATTCCGCAACTTGGCGAGGGACTTGCCGGAGTCCTGACTTATGTTGCAGGAGGAGCCGTCTGCCTCCTAATCCTTGCTTTTTCTATAAAGGTGACGGGATTATTGGAGCTTTAGGGTGAGGGAAATGAATTCTTCTACGCCTAATCTTTCTGGACGGAGGTTGAACACTTCGTCGGATGTGAATGCGGAGGTGTCTTCAAGAGCCCATCCCTCCCGTTCCGCCTTTGCGGTTATAAGAGGCTTGAGGGAGTTTCGTAGTGTTTTGCGACGCTGACCGAAGGCAGTCTTAACCACTGATTTGAACAGGACCTCGTCACATCCTAAGCTGCTCCTGGAGTTGCGCCTCAGTCTTATTACTGCTGATTTTACTTTAGGAGGCGGATTGAATGCACCTTCTCCGACAGTGAAAAGATATTCGATGTCATACCACGCCTGAAGCAGAACGGACAATATGCCGTAAGTCTTAGTGCCGGGTTTTTCTGCGATTCTTTCCGCAACTTCTTTCTGGATCATACATACAACCTGTGGAATCTCCTCTTTGTGGTCGAGAATCTTAAAGAAAATCTGTGAGGAAATGTTGTATGGGAAATTTCCGATGATGCAGAATCTGCCTTTGAAGAAATTCTCCAGCCTCATCTTCAGGAAGTCTGCTTCAATCAGGGAACCATTGACCTGAGGATAGTGGACAAGAAGATAATCGACTGATTCCCTGTCTATTTCCACCATTTTGAGCCTGATGTCCTCTCTCTGGAGCAGATATTTGGTAAGGACTCCCATTCCGGGACCGACTTCCAATACATCCACCGGACCGGTCTCTCCTTCGGAGTAAAGCCCATTCGTGACTAATGCTTCCGTAATATTGTATGCTATCGACTGGTCCGTAAGGAAATGCTGTCCCAGTGCCTTCTTTGCTCTGACTTCCATTTGTCTGATTCGTTTTGCTGATGCCGTGCCCAAAGGGTCAGTCGGCAAGTTCCAATTTTATAAGATCACGTTTGAGGTTTCTTCCGAGAGCATATTCGCCGAAATCCAGCGAATCCGGAACAATAAGGTCGTCTCCCTTGAAAAGTGTAACCTCAGCTCCACGCTCCATATCCCTTATCCAGTCTGCGGACTCCTTTGGAATAACGAGGTGGCAAGGAATGACCACTGCGATTGGATTCAGTCCGATGGCGTGTGCTACTGCTCTTACGCCCGCCTTGTTACCGCACATTTCAGCAAAATCGCTGTAACTCACCAACTTTGCAGTTTTCCCCCTGCCGCTATGTCCCATCTCAAAAAGGCATTTCCATACTTTTTTCTGAAACTCAGTGCCGAAAAGGATGAAGTCGTCCCATTTTGCTTCCTGGCGCAACCTCCAGATCTCCCTGAAAGACATTTTGTAACACCTTATTTCCCCGATTTTTTCGGCAGACATCCCCGCCAGCTTGTCCGCTATAGTGGCAAACTGTCTGTAATTCGTTGATGCTGATGCTATTTTGCCGTCAATTACAGTGATGATCCATTGGCTGTCCAGGTCCATTTCATACTATTGTTTCAGTACCTCGGAAAGGCTTTCCCATAAGACGGGAATCTTGATGATGCCCATCGAATAAGGAGCGATTTCATATTGGCCGTAAATATATGTTATGCAGTTCTCGGAAACGCAGAAGTTTCCATTTGTTTCGATTTTGTCAACGAATAGCACGCCGTCCTCTCCAATTACATCCTTTACATTCGCGGTAAGCAGAGCATTCAATGTGTCTTCATAACCTGCTTTGAAAATGTCTTCCTCGGTGATTTCCTTACCGCTTTTCTTGTCGAAATTCAATGTATATTCGTCGGTCATACCGTGGGCTCCTCCCGTATAGCAATAATGGACTATCGTATATGATACCATTCCGTTGTGCTCTCCTGAGAAATATCCTTCAAGCACTTCTTCCCAATTCAGCGCCATCGGAGTATTGTCCTTGTCTTCATATTCTTCCCAAAGTGGCATATTGGTCTCACGATAGGATTTTACGGCTCCGTCCTTGTATGATTCCACTGCATTTTCGGCATTCTTTATCGTGCAGGTCTTGCCAAAAAGCGACTTGGTGATGTTCTCCACCACAGATGCCGGGGCATTTACCGGTATTTCAACATCTATCTTGAGGCGAAGGGAGTCTTTAGCACCCTGTGCGAGTTCTGTAGCGGACTCATAATATACGTGTTCTGTCTTGTAGAATGGTTCCTGGGCGCATCCGCCCAAAATGAATGCCGCTATGCAGGCGGCAACTGCAAATCTCAACTGCTTCATGCTCATTTGTATTGACTTAATTTCTTCAAATGGTAATTTATTGGTCTTTCGAGAGTTGTGCGATTTGTGAACTTTTTTCCCACCGCACAAAACCATATATCGAAGACCCTATCCTAAATCCTTTCCCCCAGGGAAAGGACTTACCCTACGGCCTTACGGCCTTTAAATTGATAGTTTCACAATTGCGAAACATAAATATTTTTACTATATGATGTCACAACAGGATGTGTCTTATCATTCAGTTTAACAAAGGTAGATAAAATATTACATAGAACCAAACGGGAAGGGCGTCTGGAGGGTTTTCCCACCATAAAAAATGCATATAAATAATTGATATTTGAAAAATTAGTCGTATATTTGCAGCCCCCAAAAGTGGGGAAAGAAACATAAATTAAAGATTTACAATTATTTATGCCTACAATTCAACAGTTAGTTCGCAAAGGACGCGAGGTTATTGTCGAGAAGAGCAAATCTCGCGCGTTGGATGCTTGCCCTCAGAGAAGGGGCGTTTGCGTGCGTGTGTACACAACCACACCTAAGAAACCTAACTCAGCAATGCGTAAGG
>JBJEBO010000208.1:0-2865 GCA_051870155.1 Candidatus Cryptobacteroides sp. | reverse complement strand
GTCTATGTACGGACAGTCGGGTGAGGCATACGGTGCCTATTCTCCATATTCCATCTTCGGCATCGGAGACATTGCCAAGGAAGGGACGGCATATAACAGAAGTATGGGAGGTGTCGGAATAGCCACAAGGAACAGGCGTTTCGTCAATTATGTCAATCCTGCCGCAATTACTGCAAGGGACTCCCTTTCGTTTATGGCCGATTTCGGACTTACCCAGAACAATAAGTATTATGCCCAGGATATATTTGGACAGAGGCACAAGTCAGGAAACAATACCTTCAATATTTCAGATCTTGCCATCAGTTTTCCAATATGGCGTTCTTCCGCAATGATTATAGGTCTTGCACCTTTCAGCGATGTAGGATATGGATTCAATTATAGCGAGACTGATCCGGAAATTGTAGGAAAAGTCGGTAACCTTGATTATGAAACATACGGTGAAGGAAGTATGTATCAGTTGTTTGTAGGTGCAGCCGCAACTTTTTGGAAAAGGCTTTCTGTTGGAGCACAGTTCACCTATTATTTTGGTACTTTGACAAAAGTATATAATGTTACATATACCGATTCATCAGTTGGTTCAGTAAACAGCGGATACAATATGGTGTTAAGAGGAGCGGGAGGAAAGTTCGGTCTCCAATATGACCAGCCTTTGGGAGGTGATATCAGAATGGTGATAGGAGCGACATATAGACTCAAATCTTCTCTTAAAGGAGATGTCGAGAAATATACTTATGTATCAAGGTCTTCAGTTACTGATACAATTCCTGATTATACAAATAAAATTGATATGTCAGGTGTAAGCATAGCTGATGAACTCGGAGTGGGAATCTCAGTCAAAGGAGGGGAGAAATGGAGCGTTGAGGTCGATTATCTCAGGTCCGGATGGAACCAGACTGGAATCGGAAGCAAGGAAGGATTCACTGCAAACGGCTTTTCGGCTACTGTATCACATTCAATCAGAGCGGGTTTTGAAATTGTACCGAATAGAAACGACATAAGATATTATCTCAGGAGATGCGCCTACAGAGCCGGATTGTATTACGACCGATCATATTACAAGCTTGACGGCAACAATGTGGATGCATACGGATTGACCTTTGGATTCACCCTTCCTGTATTCAGGTTCTACAACGGATTGTCCTTTGGTCTTGATTTGGGTCAGAGAGGAAGTTTGAAGAATGGTTTGGTTAGGGAGAATTACATTAATTTCTCGATAGGTTTCAATATCCACGATATATGGTTCCAAAAGCCTCGGTATGAATAGAAAGAAAATCAATTAAACGTTTATAATGATGAAAAAGATTGCCCTTATTTTCGTGATGTCACTTCTGTGTATGGCAGGTAGCGCAAACCTCTTTGCACAGGGTAAGTACGGAGCAGACAGCGCCGAATGCATCAAGTATCTTTCCTATTACAGCGAGTACTACAAACAAAAAAACTATGATGAAGCTATGCCTAACTGGAGAAAGGCTTTCAAGTATTGCCCTCCTACGGCAAACCAGAATATGCTCATCAACGGTACTGCACTCGTGAGATATATGATCAACAAGAATAAGAACAACTCCATCTACAAGGAAGCTCTTGTTGACACCCTTATGCAGCTTCACGACCTCAGGGCGCAGTATTATCCTAAATACAAGGCAACTGCACTCAACAACAAGGGTCTTGATATGATTAACTATATGCAGGGAGACAACAAGGCTCTTTATGAAGGATTTACAGAGATTATCAAGAACAACGGAAAAGAAACAAAACCTCAGATTTTCCTCTTCAACCTCAATGCAGCTGTAGAACTCTACAAGAGTGGTGTTCTTTCAACAGAGGATATAATTGGAATTTACGAGGAATCAATGGGTTATCTTGAGCAGATTGAAGCTGCTGCACCTTCTGAGACAATCAGCAAGATCAAATCAGATGTTGAGAACATCTTCATCACCAGCAAGGTGGCAAGTTGTGAGAATCTCCTTGCACTCTTCACTCCACGTTTCGAGGCAGATCCTACAAACTATGAGATTGCAAGCAATATCGTCAAAATGATGAGCGTTACCGAAGGATGTACGGACAATGACCTCTTCCTCAAGGCAACCAATACAATGCATACAGCTTCTCCTTCATATACATCAGCATATTTCCTCTACAGGCTCTATTCTTCAAGAGCTGATGTAAGCAATGCAATCAAGTTTATGGAAGAGGCAATTGCATATCCTGAGTCAGACGAAGAGCAGGACAGCGACTATTACTATGAGCTTGCTGCATTCTGCTTCAAGAATGGTAACAGTGCAAAGGCTTTTGAAGCTGCACAGAAAGCTGTTTCCCTCGATCAGGACAACGATGTGACTGGAAAGTCATATATGCTTATGGGAACAATCTGGGGATCACAGGTTTGCCCTGGTAATGAAATCGAAAGAAGGGCTCCTTACTGGGTTGCAGTAGATTATATGCAGAAAGCAAAGAATGCCGATGAAACTCTTGCTGCAGAGGCTGACAAGTATATTTCTCAGTACAGGTCATACTTCCCACAGACTGCAGAGGCATTTATGTATGATGTAACTGACGGACAGTCATATACGGTATCTTGTGGTGGTATGAGAGCCACAACTACCGTCAGAACTCAGAAATAGAGGCTTTGAAAACATATAAGAATAAGATTGAGATGATTGCAACCGCTCTTGCGGTTGCTTTCGTCGTTTATTCCTGCAAAGGAAAACTTGACACCGCAGATTCCATTAATCTCGATGAAACGCCCGTGCAGACCGTCGAGAGGATGTTCATAGTTCAAAGTGAAAATGGACTACTGAAAATGAGGGTAGAGGCCGGAATATTGGAAAGATATACAACTGATTCCCTTGATTATGAACTTTTTCC
>JBJEBO010000207.1:0-2869 GCA_051870155.1 Candidatus Cryptobacteroides sp. | reverse complement strand
CAAAATCATAATGCAATTCTGTGGCTGGGACCTCGCCAGAATGGAAGAGGTGTGACACTTATGTTATTGTTCAGAGGCGGGGAGGAAAGGGCCGGAAGGAGCGCCGTTCCAACGGTAGAGGCGGGCTGTGCAGGATTCCTTGCCGGTCTGTTTGTCACGGGCGTTTTCTGAAATATACCATAGACCGTCTCCAAGTGGACAAAGACCTGTTGAACCCCATTTGAAATTCCATCCGCTTATTCCTGACTCTGTGGCAGGATTGATGAAATATGGCTCTACAGGCTGCACAAGACTGAGCTGCAAATGTTTGCGTGAATCCCGTCCTCCTTTCAGAGGAGCCTTGAACTCCTTTTGGTTGACACTGAAGGCAAACAATCTGTAATTTGGATATTGCTTCTTCTTTCCTTTATAGACGGCGAGGAAAATGCAGTCTGTGAAAGGATCGTAAGCCATATTCTGGATTCCGTAATTCGTATTTCCGGTGAAAACGAAATATTCTTTTTCCGGCTTCTTCGGACCTGATGAATGGGTTTCTCCAAATACCACCGGCTTTGCCAATGCGTTGAGGGTCTCAAGGTCATATCTTTGAATCACTTGATAATCATTGTCTTCCCGTTCGATGTCTCCATATATTCCATATCCTACATAGAGATACATTTTTCTTTCTTTAGCTGCCCTCATATCGTATTTAGCCGCCGAAACCGGGGTGATTTCCGGAGCTATGGTAACTCCGTCAATTCCGGAACAGCCGTAACGATGTTCATACGAACTTCCGTCAGAAGCCTTTCCCTTGAATGAATAGTCGTCAATCGCCTTTCTGATGCATACGGTCTTGAGTACATCGTTATTCTCCGGATCCACTCCCAATCCTTCCAATTTGTCCACATCAATGATTGCAATGTAGAATTTGGAATCCGCCCTCGATATTTCATTAACATTCAATGTCTTGGCTATGCCTCTTCCAATTTCGTCATCCTTGCACTCGAGAGATGCATACACCTTCCTGTCCTTTTCATTGAAGGTCATCGCTCCGAGATGCCCCTGAATCCTGTCGATGGACGCGAGCACATTACCCTCCATATCCGCCTTGATGAACCTGCTGGTGAAAGACATATACATACATCCGGCCTCCCTGTCATAAGCTATGCCCTGTACGTGCTGTGTTTGACCGCCCACGAACACCGTTTCCGGCAGCTTTGTCTCACCGGCATTCTGTGCTGAAAGATATGCACTTGATAAAGAAATGGTACAAATTAAGACGATAATCCTTGCAAATATTTTCATTTTGTTTTCGTTTTGTGATTTTATTTTTCAAAGATATAAAATATTATCAATATTAATCTTTTTTTTGTATGTTTGTCGAAACGAACTGACAAATGGAAAGAGAAAATTTCGGAAGCCGCTTCGGCGTGCTTATGGCTATGGCCGGCTCAGCCGTAGGACTCGGCAATCTATGGAGATTCCCTTATATGGTAAGTGAAAACGGTGGCGCCGCTTTCATTTTTGTCTATATAATCTTCGTTTTTTTCCTCTCCCTCCCTATCTTTTTCGCTGAATTCATAGTAGGTCGCAGGAGCCAGAAAAATGCTTTCGGGGCTTTTGGAACCCTTGCACCCAACTCCAGGTGGAAATGGGTGGGACTGTTTGCGGTGGTGGCTCCGATAACGATTCTTTCGTATTACAGCGTCATAGGCGGATGGTCTTTGGAATATCTTTTCAAGGCCTGTACTTTCGGATTCACCGAAGGTGTGACTGAAGAGGAATTGAGCGGATTTTTCGGCAGTTTCATTTCATCCGTATGGGCTCCGCTTTTGGGACATACCCTGTTTATGTTGATAACCGCGCTTGTGCTTCTTGGCGGAGTAAAAAGCGGAATCGAAAAATTCGGCAAGGTGATGATGCCCTTGCTTTTTATCATAGTGCTTTCCATTGCTGTGTGGATATCCACAATTCCAGGTGCTTCCGAGGGACTTCTCTATCTTTTCAAACCGGACTTTTCAAAGATTGACGCATCGGTCTGCACGGCCGCTTTGGGTCAGTCCTTCTTCTCCCTTTCCCTTGGTTATGGAACTATGCTCACCTACGCCTCTTATGTGAGCAAAAAAGAAAATATAGCGGCTTCAGCTACATCCACGGCGCTTTCCGACCTTCTTTTCTCCTTGATCGCCTCCTGCGCCATAATGCCTGCCGTCTTTGCTTTCGGAGTCAATACAGAGGGTGGTCCCGGACTGGTGTTCCAAACCTTGCCTTTCATCTTCTCCCAGATGCCGCTTGGAGCCTGGATCGCGATTCTTTTCTTCGTGGCCCTTGTCGTAGCCGCCCTCACCTCTTCAATTTCCCTTTATGAGGTTGGTGTTGCCTATCTGGTTGAGGAAAAGCATCTTTCAAGGAAGAAAGCTGTAGCGATAGTCTTCAGTGTGGCGTGGCCGATAGGTATTATCTGCTCCCTCTCGTTCGGACCTCTTTCGAATTTCACGATTTTCGGAGACATCTTCTTCAATTTCCTCGACAAGCTCTCCGCCAATGTCCTTATGACTTTCGGAAGTCTCCTGGTGGTGCTTTTTGTGGGTTGGAAACTCAAAAAGGCTGACGTACACGATGAATTCACCAATGGAGGCACCCTCAAAGTAAACAATGCCATTTTCCCAATCTTCTGGTTCATAATCAGATATATAGCACCGATTTCAATCTTGACGATTCTGGTCACTAATTTTATCGGATAGGATAATTACTCAAATTTCGCAAATGCGAAACTTCATAACTATTTGATAATCCAACCGTCGAGGCGGCGGAGGGAGGAGCTGAAGTTTGCTTCGACTTTTATGACAGTGCGGCCGTCAGACTGCCACGGGAGGGCATAGCCTTTGTC
>JBJEBO010000206.1:0-2871 GCA_051870155.1 Candidatus Cryptobacteroides sp. | reverse complement strand
TGGGAGCCCAACTGCGTACCGATTTCTTCCTTCAGCTGGACGGAAGGAAACTGGACGAACTGGATGACTATTTCTCCCTCGCTGCCGGATTGAATATCACCTGTATTCAGGTTCCTGTTTCCTGGAGGGACATAGAGACTGAATATGATGTGTATTCTCCGGATATGGTGCACGCCTGGATTGACTATTGTGAGAAATACAATCTCAAACTCGAAATTCTCTGGTTCGGAAGCTATATGTGCGGATATTCTGTAGAGGGGTATATCCCGGATTATGTCATATCAGATTCCGGCACATACAAGGACCTCAATCCTTCTGCCGCATTCAACGGCTGGCTGGGGAAGCACTATTATCTTTCTCCGGGCAATACCGCCTTGCTGAACAGGGAGACCAGAGCAATCGGCAAGATGATGGAGTTTATAAAGGAATATGATTCCCGTCTTGGACATCCACACACAGTCATCGGGGTGCAGATTGAAAATGAACCGGATATGCTGGCTACTCGCCACAATTCAGCCCACGGTCATTCTCCGACGGATCTCTGGCCGAGTCTTCTCCATCATCTTGATGCAATCGGTAAAGCCGTCAAGAGCAGCGGATACGACTGCTACACGAGGGTCAATCAGACCACGACATACGACGACTGGGTGTATTGGAGCGGAATGGTTGCCAAAAGGGAAGGCATTGACTATGTCGGGTTTGACCCGTATGTGAACGACGTAACGACACTTGACAGATGGCTTGCCGAATGCCAGATGGTTGAAGGAAATTTTGCCCACGTTGCAGAGAATGGAGGAGAATACTACAATAATGACGTTATGACCCTCAGCGCACTGACCAAAGGATGCGGATATGAGGTTTTTGAAGTCATCACGACCCCTCATCCATATCTCAAAGACTGGACTCTCAGAGGTGTATATAATCCTGATTTCTCACCCAAAGGACAGACACAGAGGCTGATTGATGCATATTCAATATTCAAGGCAGCGTGGTACGACTTCGCTACGGCTCAAGTAAAGGATATGGCTGGATTCAATATCTTTTCATCAGAAGGGCAGACCACGGCAACCCAGAACCTGAGCACAAGCACCCACACCATCGGATGGAAGACCTCGTCAAGGGGAATAGCCTTTGCCATCGAGGGAGACGGATACCTGACCATAGGCTCCACGAAGGCAGATGAATTTTCCTTCAGCAGAGAACCCAAAGGTATAGAAACAGGCCACTATGATTTCGAAGGAGAATGGGTTCCTGTTTCAACAATTGCAGCCACTCAAAAACTGAATGTAAGACCTTGCAAAGTTTACAGAATTATTTACTAACACAATAACCTATCAATTATGAGGACAATTTTCAAAAACACTTTGTGCATCCTTGCGATGGCAGGATTCACACTCGCTTGTAAGCCTGGGGACAAACCTTCAGGTGCAGCTTCAATAGAGTTGGATCAGGAGGAGATTACAACTGATTTCAACGGCGGTACATATAACGTAAAAGTAACGGCAAACATTCCGACCAAGACGACTATTGCATATTCAGAAGGAGACGGCTGGATTTTCCTTACCCCTGCCGTTCTCAAAGGTGATGGGGTTCTCTCCTTTCAAATCAGCAAATTCCTTGATTATGATGTTACAAGCACCGCTACAGCCACAATTGAGGGTTCTGGAGTGACAAAAAAGATTACTATCAAACAGGATGGACGTCCTAAACCTCAGGCAACTGAACTTGACCTTGATGCATATAACGTTTACTCTGACGTAGAAGGCGGTACATACGAAATCAACGTCTCCACAGCCGGAGAATGGACTGCAACGTCGTCCGCTCCTGAATGGTGCTCCGTTTCCGACGGTTCAGCCATCGGAGTTGGAAAGTTCACCATTACCGTGAGCGAATCCACCGACTACAAATACAGAACTGCAGAGGTAAAGGTTGTTGCAGGACAGCTTGAGCGCACCGTTCTCGTTCAGCACGTCGGTACAAAAATATGTGATATCGTATGGGCCAATGCCAATGTGGATGAACCTGATACTTTCGGACGCAACTGCGAAGTCAGAGGAAAACTCTACCAATGGAACCAAAAAATCGGTTTCCCTTCGTATTCTGCTGACGATCATGGGGATCCTGACACTGTCGTTCCGGGATATACAGGTGGACTGGTGGATTCATTTTCTCAGACCTGGACAGAAGAGAACGATCCTTGTCCGGACGGATGGCGTGTTCCTACGATGGCAGAACTGAAAGCCCTCATCGGAGAAAACGGACAGAATTTCTACTTTGATTACTGGAAAGATATGGGTATGAGCGTTGCCGGTGCCTATGCAGGTATTGACAAGGAGACAATCAAAGCTGAGTGCAAGAAAGGACATCTTAACGGAACTGTCTTCATACCTCAGGCCGGCCGAATCAACAGAGATACCGGCAAACAGGACAACTGGTGGAACATTATGCTCTGGTCCTGCGAAAATGTAGGGCAGACCTGGGATATGCACGGAGTATGGCTTGATGGAAACCAGGGCTACAATTTTGAAGATTGGCACGGAAGTATGGAGGCCCTTTCCGTACGTTGTGTGCTTAAATAAGATACAGGTTTCCCACATCTTCACAATGCGCGACGGTTGAAGCTGTCGCGCATTTTTGTATTATTTTTTTCGGTATTTGAATTATCTTTGCAGGATTACAAGAAAGACTGATGAACAACACAAGGAATTTTTGCATTATCGCGCATATAGACCACGGCAAGAGTACTCTTGCCGACAGGATGCTTGAAATCACAAACACCCTGAGCAGCAGGGATATGGAAGCCCAGGTGCTGGATTCGATGGATCTGGAGAGGGAGAAGGGCATCACAATCAAGAGCCACGCAATCCAGAT
>JBJEBO010000205.1:0-2876 GCA_051870155.1 Candidatus Cryptobacteroides sp. | reverse complement strand
CTGGCGATTTTCATAGCCGGACTCATTCTTTGGATGACCGAGGCGATTCCCAACTACCTCACTTCCCTGATAATCACCCTTGCCATAGTTCTCACCGGGGTGACGAGCCAGAAGGAGGCATTCGCACAACTCGGCCATCCGGTAATGTGGCTCAACATCCTGTCATTCGTCCTTGCAAGTATGCTTGTAAAAACAAGAGTGGCAAAACGGTTCGCCCTCTGGTTCGTGCTGAAATTCGGGAAAAGCGCCAAAGGCGTGTTCTTCAGCTTCCTTGTCATCAACATCGTTCTTTCAGCCTTTATCTCTGCAACCACTGCGAAAGCGACCATTCTTCTCCCTATTTTTATGGTCGTTGCCGCGATTTACGGGGCGAGTGACGGAAAGAGGAACAATTTCGGTCGAAATCTCGTGCTTCAGAATCTGTTCCAGGTCAATATGGGTGCAACCGGCTTTATGACCGGTTCCGGAGCCAATCTCCTCGCCATATCCCTTTTTATGGGCGCATACGGCAGCACCTTGGGCTATAGCGACTGGTTCGCAGCCTGCTTCCCTCTTTCACTGTCGATTATGCTTATCGGCTGGTTTATGGGAACAAAGGTCATCTTCCCGATTTCCAAGGAGGAGCAAAAACCTCAGATTGAGGGAGGTATGGAGAGGCTGCGTGCAGAACTGGATGCAATGGGCAAAATGACCGTGGAGGAATACAAGGCCATCGCTATCTTTGTAGGTGTCCTTCTCCTTTGGGCTACCGACAGCCTTCACGGAATCGACGCCACCGTAGTGGCATTCATCGGAGCTGTTATAGCCTTGATGCCGGGAATCGGAGTGGTGAAATGGAACGATGTCGATATTCCTTGGCATTTGATGCTCTTCTCATCCGGAGCTTACACCCTCGGCGCCGGTCTGAAAGCCACCAATCTCCCAGACACCCTTGTAAATCAATTCTTTGACTCACTCGGGGTCACAGCAGACACTCCATTTTGGCTTCTTTATGTCGTCCTCACCTTTATGATGATGTTCAGCGGACTCATTTTCCAGTCCAAGACTATGAGAACCCTCATTTTCGTGCCAATCGCCATCGGGGTGGAACAGAAATTCAACCTCCCTATGCTCAGCCTTGCCTTCCCGGTAGCGATGCTAATAGAACACGTTTATGTGCTTCCGTTCAACAGCAAACCTGCCGCCCTCCTTTATAACACCAACCAATACAGTTGGAGCGACACCTTCAAATTCGGAATGACGATGATGGTCATTTCTTGGCTTCTCATCCTCTTATGGGGTGCAACAGTCTTGAAATGGCTCGGTTATACCCCAGGTCTATGGTAACAATCAACGCAAAAAAACACGATAATTTTTCCGTTGAATTTAAATTCGGCTTCGAAGACAGCGAAAGGAAAGAAGAGAACCATTTCGCTGTCAACACTTGGATTTTCGTTCCCAACAGCATAGGCATCAACCCTGAAAGCTATGGGAAAAACCAATTCTATCGCGATATCAAGTCCAATGTCAGGATCATTACCCCTGTTTATACTCTTGACGAAATCTCCGATGACAACTCCCTGCCTCTCAGGTCGTTCAGGAATGCCATCGCGACATTGGCCGAAGAGGAAAGCCAGGAGGCTTGCGATGCATTCGAGTACCACCTCAAGATGTTCGCGGCAATTTTCAAAAGCGCACTCAGGAATTCTGAGCATCAATTCAAGAGTTCCAAACCGGTAGAAAAATTATCCGTTATAGCCTCCGGAATAGAGCATAATTGCAGGAAAATCCTCAGAAAATACAGGGCATTGTTCCACCTTATTCCAGAGGGACCGGAATCCTGGAGGGCAAGGAACTATTTCGTTATGGGAGATGAGTTTATGAGCCACATCGTGGAAGTGCGTGCGCTCAGGGTCATCAAAAAAATCGACGCGTCACGCCAGTCGGCAAGCTTGCATAAGGAAAGGGCGGGGCTTATGCGACTTGTGACGGAAGAGGCGGAATATCGCAAGACAAAAGGCTACGGGATTATCGGAGAGGATCCGGAACACAACCGAATGGTGGTCTATCACCACGGTATGCTCAAGAAATTTGTCGAAAGCGACCTTTATATCAGTCTTGAGAAGAAAAAAGACGGGGTTGCCGTAGAACAGCTTTACTACAGCATCGCAGCCGGAGTAGCAATGATTTTCGCCACAGCGGTGGCGTGGCTCACTCAGGTAAGGTTCGGGAATATCACCTGGCCTCTTTTTATTGCATTGGTAATCAGTTATATGATGAAGGACCGCATCAAAGAACTGATGAGATTCTACTTCGCCCACAAATTGGGCAACAAATACTACGACAAAAAAGCAAAGATTTCGGTCGGAAAGAAAAACATCGGAGTCATAAAGGAGGGAGTGGATTTCATTTCCATTGCAAAGACACCTGAGCGCGTGATGCAGATGAGAAATGATGCGGCCACAATCGACGATGCTTCAAGAATCTTTGAAGAAAAAATACTTCTGTACCGCAAAAGGGTGGACATAGACGGAAAGGTGCTCAATGAAATCGGAGACTACCCTATGAAGGGCATAAATGAGATTATGAGGCTCCACCTGACACGTTTCAGTCAGAAGATGGACAATCCGGAAGTGCCGATTGACACTCTGGATGGCAATGGGAATATCAACACCGTAAAAGTCCAGAAAATATATTATATCAATGTGGTCTTCCAGCTCTGCCACGAATCCGAAGCGGAATACCGTCATTTCCGCATCCTGATGACCAGAAACGGCATTCTCAAGGTCGAGGAATTATGATTTGCCAGTTACCTTTTTTTGTAAAGTTTGGAGAGTTTGGCGGCGGCTTTTTCGAGGGATTCGGTCGGTTCGATTATATTGAAATCCTTCCAGTAG
>JBJEBO010000204.1:0-13118 GCA_051870155.1 Candidatus Cryptobacteroides sp. | reverse complement strand
GAGGAGGGATTGTTGGAGACAGAAATAACCTCAGATGAGGCCAATCATCGCAAGTACAAGGATAACAGGGAGATATGGAAAGCATACGGTAATGTGGTCGTCAAGAATATCATCAATCATCAGGTGATGGAAACTGACACCCTTTATTGGGACCGTCAAAATGAAAGGATATATACTGATTGTTATGTAAGGATGTATTCTCCTGACGGATTTATGCAAGGATTTGGAATGGAGGCTGACCAGAGGGCAAGGCATAACACTATACTCAGACCATTCAACAATTACACTTTCATTGAGCAGGACAGTACTGCCGTTTTGATTGATTCTGTCAATTTTATAGGCCCTTTGTTAAAAAAATAGTTAATAATTGGATGAAAATTCGTATATTCGCGGGCTATTACGGATTTGTTTGAAAATAAAAACTAAAAAATTATAAAAAATGGCGGTTCTTGAAAAAATTCGCGTAAAATTCGGAGTTGCGATAACAGTGATCATCGCATTGGCGCTGTTGTCGTTTATTATCGATCCGAACACACTTCAGTCAGTGTCTGCTTCAATGTCTTCCAAATATGATGTTGGAGAAATCAACGGTAAATCTGTATCATATCAGGATTTCCAGAAAGACATCGAGTATTACACTACAATCAACGAAATGCTCAGCGGCAGCACAGTTCACAATGAGCAGCAGCAGAAATCTATCAGGGATGCTGCGTGGCAGTCTCTCGTTGACAAGTATCTTTTCATCAAAAATGCTAAGAATGCAGGTCTTTATGTAAGCGAGGACGAAATGCTTGCACTCACTACAGGCGACCTTGTATCTCCGGCTATCTCACAGAATCCTGTATTCTGCGATGAAAACGGAAATTTCTCAAAGGAAAGCGTAGTTGATTTCGTACAGAATATGAAGGCTGACGAGTCCGGACGTCTCAAAACTTATTGGGAATATCTCCAGAATATGATGTTCACCCAGCAGTATTATGCCAAATACGGCTCTCTCTTCACTTCAAGCAACTTCACTAATCCTCTTATGATGACCAAGAAGATTGAGGAGAACAACAATACTACTGACGTCGAGTTCGTAATGGTTCCTTACGGATATGCAAAGGACACCACAGTCGTAGTTTCAGACAAGGAAATCAAGGATTATTACAATTCACACAAGAAATTCTACAAACAGACTGCAAGCAGGGACATCGAGTATGTAGTATATGAGGTTGTTCCTTCAGCAGAGGATATTGCTGCTACAAACGAGTCAGTTGCAGCTGTTTACGATGAGTTTGCAGAGACTGATAATGTTAAGAACCTCCTTCTCAAAAATTCAGACAGGCAGTATTCTGAATATTGGTACAAGAGCGGTGAACTCAATACTGTTTCAAGGCAGGTAAATGATTTCGTGTTCAACGAAGGAAAAGGTGTTTCACCTGTTATCAAAGACGGAGAGACTTTCTATGTTGCAAGGGTAATGGCAACCTCAATGGTTCCGGATTCAGTTTATGTAAGACATATTCTCCTTCAGGGTGAAAACGAGGCTCTCGCTGATAGCCTTGTGAATGTACTCAACACCAAGAAATCCACTTTTGCAAATGTTGCTGCACTCTATTCAGCAGACCAGAACCAGAATGCTCCTGAAAGGGGAGACATTGGCTGGATGACCCAGACTTATATGATTCCTGGTATGGAAAGTGTAATCACTGCACAGTTGAACAAGGTTTACACTATCGACACCCAGTATGGCAAGCACATCGTTGAAGTAACCAAGAGGACAGCTCCGGTTGAGAAAAAGCAGGTTGCAATCCTTGAAAGAACTTCAATTGCAAGCAAGACCACATATAATGACTATTATTCAAAAGCCAACACTCTTGCTACAATGGCAGCCGGCAAATATTCTTCATTCAAGTCAGCTGTTGACAGCCTTGGTCTCTATGCACATCCTGTGAACAAGATGCTTGAGAGCTCAGACAGACTTGGTGCTATCGATCATACAAAAGAGGTAACAAGATGGGTATTTGAAGCTAAGAAAGGAAAAGTTTCAGACATCATCACCATCAACAATAACTACTTCTTTATCGTAGCTCTCAAGGAAATCCACAAAGAGGGTTATGCTGACATCAATGAGGTTGCTCCTACTATCAAGAACATCCTCTATGCTGAGAAGGCAGGAGTAAAGAAAGCTGCTGAAGTTGCTGAGAAAATCAATGGACTCGGAACTATGGAAGCAATTGCAGAGGCTCTTGGAACCACTGTAAGCACAAAAGATAACATCACTTTTGCTTCCCTTACTTCACAGGGTCTTGATCCTAAGTTCATCGGTGCTGTTTCAGTATCTGAGCCTGGCAAGATTTCCGCTCCTCTCGCAGGAAACATCGGAGTCTATGTATATAAGGTTACTGGACACGATACAGGCGCTTTCTTCACCGAGGATGACGCTAAGGCAAGAGATGAGCAGATGTCTCAGTACAGCCTCAATATGGTGCTTCCTGTTATGATGCAGGATGCCGATGTGAAAGACAACAGGGCACGTTTCTTCTAATCGAATATGCCTTCAGATAACTTAAGGGGATGGAAAACTGTTTTCATCCCCTTTTTTCATCTCGACTGATCGCAGCGAATGGAGAGATATAATAAACCAAAACAATGAAATCAAAAACCAGATACGAAGACCGGGAACGTTATTTCAACGAACTTGCAGAGACATCCAAGGCATATTATCTTGACTATGTTGGAAGATTCAAACAGCCTGGAGCGGGATGTCGTGTTCTTGAAATTGGCTGCGGAGAAGGCGGTAATCTTCTTCCTTTTGCAGAAAAAGGATGCTATGTGGCAGGTCTTGACCTTTCTGAAAACAAGATAGCAAATGCATCTAAATTTTTTGAGGAGAGGGGAGTGTGCGGTGATTTCTATTGCGAAAATTTTCTTGAAGAATCACACCTCAGGAATACTGATAAATTCGATATTATACTCATTCACGATGTAATTGAACATATTGAGCCAGAGGATAAAGCTGATTTTTTCAATGGAATACACACCTATCTCAAACCGGACGGAATAGTATTTTTCGGGTTTCCAGCCTGGCAGATGCCTTTTGGAGGTCATCAGCAGATTTGTTCAAGCAGATTCTGCAAGATTCCTTTCATCCATCTGCTTCCTGCGTATATATACAAAAGATATTTGAAGCTATTCAAAGAACCTCAGCACAGAATTGATGAACTTCTGAGCATTAAGAGGTCAAAAATGACCGTTGGGAGATTCAAAAAACTATGTGATGGATGTGGGTATAAAATAATAGACAGGACCTTGTGGCTTATCAGTCCGCACTACAAGGCGAAGTTTAACCTTCGCCCTGTACAACTTGGCGGATTTATGTCTTCAATTCCTTATATTAGGAATTTCCTATCTACTTCCTGTTTCTATATTCTAAAGGAATCCTCACAAAAGTAACTGATTTTTATTCCTAAACATTAAACAAGAAGTGCATTATGTCTCCGTCCTGGACGACATAATCTTTTCCTTCTATTCCGAGTTTTCCTGCGGCCCTGCAAGCGGCTTCTGACTTGAGTTCGATGAAATCCTCATATTTAATCACTTCAGCCCTGATAAATCCTTTTTCGAAGTCTGTATGGATGACTCCTGCGGCCTTCGGAGCCTTGTCGCCCTTGTTGATTGTCCACGCACGGCACTCGTCAGCTCCTGCTGTGAAGAATGTCTGAAGATTGAGCAATGAATATGCACTTTGAATAAGACGGACTACTCCGGATTCCTCAAGTCCCATCTCATCAAGGAACATTTTCCTTTCCTCATAAGTCTCGAACTCTGCTATATCTGATTCTATCTTCGCAGCAATCACGAGGATTTCAGCATTCTCATCCTTCACTGCTTCCCTCACTCTCTCCACATATTCGTTCCCGTTGGCTGCAGAAGCCTCATCCACATTGCAGACATAGAGCACAGGCTTGTTGGTGAGGAGGAAAAGGTCTTTTGCAAGTTGCTGTTCCTCAGGATTATCCAATACTACGCTGCGGCAGGACTTGCCCTGTTCCAAAACTGATTTATACTTCAGGAGCAGCTCAAGCATTTTCTTTGCGCTCTTGTCACCTCCTGCCTGGGCCTGTTTCTGCACCTTTGCAAGCCTGTTCTCCACAGTTTCAAGGTCTTTGATCTGAAGTTCCATATCAATAACTTCCTTGTCCCTGACAGGATCCACACTTCCATCCACGTGAACGATGTTAGGGTCATCGAAACATCTCAATACGTGGAGGATAGCATCAGTTTCCCTGATGTTTGCGAGGAACTGGTTGCCCAGACCTTCTCCTTTGCTTGCACCTTTGACAAGACCGGCAATATCCACTATTTCAACAGTTGCAGGAACCACCCTCTTCGGGTTGCAAAGCTTTTCAAGTTCTTCAAGACGCTTGTCCGGAACTATTGTCGAACCGATGTTCGGCTCTATTGTACAAAAAGGAAAATTGGCGCTTTGTGCCTTTCCTGAACTTACGCAATTGAAAAGTGTAGATTTACCAACATTCGGCAGGCCTACTATTCCGCATTTTAGTGACATTTCTTATTCATTTTAAGTTTGGGAATGCAAAGTTAATGTAATTTATTATATTTGCGTGTTTAGATGTCAATGATTATGCGAAATAGATTAATGTTGATTATACTATTGCTGATATTTTCAGGCATTATTTCGTCAATACCTGTCAAGGCTGAAAATCCTATTGTCAGAGATTCTCTCAGGAGTGAAATCAGGATAGGATGGGGAGACCAGTTGTTCGAACGTTTTATTTGGCAGTCTCCTCAGTATATAATATCAAGTATGCCAGAGAGTTATGTAGAACAGTACAACGAGCGTTACCGTTACACACAGCATTGGTTCGTTGAATATCAATGGCGTGTTAACAATTGGTTCGGTGTTGGGGCTATGGCTGACATTTCCGGTTGTCTATGGGATGAGGTATCAAGGAATGGTACAGGAAAAGAAATAGAGAGAATCAAAAATAAAAGTTTCTGGAATCTCGCTGTAATGCCGACTTTCAGATTCACCTGGTTCAACAGGGAGCATATAAGCCTATATTCCTCCATCGGTGCAGGAATAGGAATCAACGGAGGTACGGAGACCGATTATCTCGGAAGACATACTTTGTGTGCAATTGCGTTGGATATTGCTCCAATAGGTATCACAGCAGAATGGGACAGATGGTTCATCTGCGGTGAAATTGGAGGTCTGTATTCGATGAGGAATACGGCATCAATTTTTATGTTTAACTCAAGGATTTTGTCTATAGGAGCAGGAGTGAGGTTTTGATTATTAAGGTGAATGAATTATAATTAATTGTATATCAATGAAAAATCTATATAAATATATTCTTTTTCTCTTTCCGTTAATGTTTTCCTGTAGCAGGGGAGAGATTGAATTTGTTAATTTTGAAGAAATTAAAGGAGCGGACAATTCCGCTTTCCACGTGTATTCCACAAAGGTAACTGACCTTTCTTCAGGATTGCCAGACAATTGCAATTATTCATTTGATGATTTGGAACAAGGTACCAAAACTACCGGAACCACCATCCAAAACATATTGTCAGACCTTTTTGAATACAACAATAAGGGAAAGGTGATAGAGCTTGCCGGAACATACAATTCTATAGATATGATGACAGGTGAATTAGTAACTCTATCTGGAAAAGTACTTCTTCCCAAAGGTCGTAAACCGAAAAGATATATTGTTGTAAGTCACTATACCATAGGTTCCAATTCAGAATGTCCATCCAACTCCTTTCCTTTGGAGGGAGTGTTATGCAATATGGGTTATGCAATGATATTTCCTGACTATCAGGGATATGGAGTTGATTCTGAGCATATTCACAAATATCTTGTACTTCATCAAACGGCTTTGGATGTGTGTCTGATGTATGCTGCTGTAGAACAATACCTTGCAAATACGGAATATGCTCCTGAGAATGATGATATCTATCTTATGGGATTTTCACAGGGAGGTGCAGTGACTATGGCTGTTGAGTGGATGTTTGAAAGCGCACATAAGACAAAGATCGGACAAGTATTTGCAGGTGGTGGACCATACGACGTTAGAGCTACATATAATAATTTCATTACCTCAAACGTTGTGAATATTCCTGTTGCCGTTCCTTTTGTTATCCAGGGAATGATTGTCGGAAATGGGTTGGATATAGATATTAAGGATTTTTTGGAACCTTGGATTTATGATAAACTCGATGAATGGATAAATTCAAAGAAATACACCACAGACCAACTTAAATCTATGATGGGAACTACAACGACATCAGATATTCTGACTGATGTGGGAATGGACCCTACCAGTGAAATAGTTGCTGAACTCTACAAGGCAATGAGTGAAAATTCAATTCTTGCTTTTGACTGGTGTCCTGAAGCTTCTGTATATATGTTCCATTCAATGGATGATGACGTGGTTCCTTTTATCAATGCTTCTATGGCACGCAACAAATGGTCGGATGCCAATATCCATTATAATTTCGGTTATTACGGCTCACACAAGATGGCTGCGTTGAGATTCATATATTCAGTAAAAAGTTGGTTGAAAGAAGAGGGGGAATAAAGTATGAAAAAGATTATTTGCATATTGTTTACTATAGTGGTCATTTTCTCTGGATGTTCCACTGATTCCAAATACACTATCAATAGAGTAACTCTTGATATGGAAGTGCTTCAGGTAAGTTGCGGATTCTGTGAGGTTAAGTTTAATACGAATAAGAATGCCTATTATTATATAGCTGTAGAGAAGGTTCGTGAAGGAGTTAACCCATTGAATATGAGCAGTCAGTTTATGACACTTGCCCTTGATTATGCTTATAAGGAATATATCAATTGGAGGTATGAGTTGTTGTATAATGGGGAAAAGCATATAGCTGAGTTTTCAAGCCACAGTCTTATGTATGGTATCCAGGACCATTTTTTTACAGGTCTTGAACCAGATACCGATTATTGGGTTTACGGTTTCATAGTTGATCCAAATACAAATTCACCCGTAGGGGACCTTATTATCACTACAATACATACAGATGCTACCAGTACCAAGAAAGTACAGTTCAAATACAGAATCAACGGAACCTGGGATTATGTCTATCCTCTCGACGAATCTGGACAGCTTGGTTACTTTATGCCTTGGGTTGGGGAAACCGCAGACAGTCTTAAACTTAGGGATGAACTGAAGGTTGGAGCTCCCGGACATTATTTTGCTGACAGGTTCAATTATCTGAGGGATAGCGGGGAAGCCAATATCTTTTATGGAATGTATGCTCACAACAACGATGGTGTTGGGGATGGTACGAGTAACACGATATTTGAAGATGGACACACATATTACACTGCGATGGCTTGTTTCGACGGACCACTTATTCTTGAGGGAGAGTATAAAAACTATGCTATTTTCAAATTTACGTGGCATCCTGATATAAAGAAAATATTCACACAGGAAGATGATACTATGGGAGCCTGGTAATGTGTTGTTTTTCTCTTTTTATAAATTGTTTTTCTCTTTTTGAAGGTCATTAATCGCTCATTTACATATTTTTGCCCTGTAAAATAACCGTTCGGAGCAAAAATATTGTGAATGCTGCATTACATATCCTATTGTTATTATTCCCGGCAATTCTGTTTCCGGGAACAGGATTCACAGAAGATTCTCCCGCCGTTGTGAGTGAATCTTCAGATAGCAACCTTGTCCTAATGTTCTGGAATCTTGAGAATTTCTTTGATTACAGGGATGATGGGAATAATAGTTCCGACAGGGAATTTTCTTCCTATGGGAAGCGTAGATGGACGAAAAAGAGGTTCTACGACAAGTGTAATGCCGTAGCAAAAGCCGTGCTTTGGACTGGAGACAAGTTCGGTAAACTGCCAGATGCAATTGGGTTTGCAGAAGTTGAAAACAGTTTTGTGCTTTATTCTCTATGCAATTCAACCCTTCTTAGAAAATCGGATTATAAGGTGGTGCATTTCGATTCTCCTGATCCGAGGGGTATAGATGTGGCACTAATTTACAGAGAATCTGTGTTCAGAAAAGCCAGATCTGTCCCTATCCATATAAGGGATTCTATGGGAAACATATTGAATACCAGGGATATACTTCTGTCAACTCTTGTAAAAAAAGACAATGGGGATACTGTGCATCTTCTTGTGAACCATCATCCTTCCAAATTCTCTGGAGCGAAGGCATCGGAAGGAAGGAGGACTGCAGCCGTAGAAGCCCTTGCATATATATGTGACAGCATTGAGTCAAAATCATCAGGGATGATTGTAGCTATGGGGGACTTCAATGATACTCCTGACGCCGCTTCCTTTGCACCATTGAACTGTCGTTTGGTCAGTCTTGCATCTGAACTCCATTCTCAAGGAAAGGGAAGTATAAGATTTTCAGGTAAATGGGACTTGATAGATTTGTTTTTTGTGTCTGAGGGTTTTGCGAACAAATATGAGATGGATGTGCTTCCCATACCATTTCTAATGACAAGGGACACTGCTTATCCCGGGGACAAGCCTTTGAGGACATATTCCGGTCCGAGATATTTGGGAGGGGTGAGCGACCATCTTCCGGTCGTCCTCTATGGGAAAGACTATTTCATCTTGGAATAGAGCCAGTCGGAATCTATTTTTACGAAACCTTCTTCGGCTTTCATTACTGGGTTGCGCTGGAGGATGCCAAGGCAATCTTCATAGACATTCCATCCTATCCTTGCACCGGACATATTGCCTTCCCACGGGTACATAAGGGTGATTATCCTATCGGAATCTTCTCCTTCTATCCTATAAAAATGGAATGGTGCCGAATATAGTTCGGAAGCCTTTTCCTTGTCCATTTTGGCTGCAATTTCCATTTTTGTGACATATTTGCACATTTCAAGGACAATATCGTCGAGACCGGCATCGTGGATGAGTACCTTTTCCATAAGGGAGCCCGTGTCATTCACCCTTCTGAGAACATATCCGCCCATAGCCTTTGTATGGAGGGTGATTGCCTGCATCTGGCTTTCAGGAAGGTCTCCGTCGGGAAGCAGCCACACCATAAGTTTGCTTTCAGGATCGTGATAGAGGGTTTCATACCTTGCAAGGTTCAAGGTTCCGCAGTGGGGACATTCCCAAATAAAGAGTGAACCGTCTTTCACCTTGTCCTTCAATTCAGGATTCTCAGATATGTTAATGCTTCTGTAAATTGTTATTTCATTGGCATTTCCGCATTTCGTGCAGGCTGCCTTCGCTTTGTTTATGATTGACATTACCGGATGGATTAGGATTGCAAAATTAATAATAAATCATATATTTGCGTAATATAACCATCAATCTTCATTTTTATGGACAATTATTCCTATTGTTGTTCGGAGGACGGACACGGCCTGAGATATCCTGGTTTTTCTGTCGTTTTTCTTCAAATCTTCTCACTTGATTATGCGAGGGAATTCATATTGAATGCCCAGGCTGTTTCAAACGGTTTTATCAAGGTCAAGACGAAAAGCATAGACAATCTCATCTTCACAATGAGTTCGGACGACAAGAAGAACATAAGGAGATATGAGTTTTCTGATTTCAATTTTGAACTCACCCTGAATGAACCTTATGATTTGAAAATGGATGGAAAGGTGAAGGTGGAGATGGCTCTTTTATTTGGTCATACAGTTTCTCTGTCATATCGTTTCGTTTTTGATGGTGATGCTTGCAGATTGTCAAAGGAAGCATCTACGGATCATATTATTGCACTTCTTTCCTCACATTTGAGTGCAGAGCATTGGAGCAGAAACAAGGATCAGGAGGATACCGACATTAATCTTGAAGTGAACGATTTCTTTGTGAGCGGTCTTTATCTTGATCAGAAAGGCAATTTCAACAATAATCCGTCAGAATGTGAGTCCATCAGCGGTGAAGGGCGAGTGTTCGATTTGGTCAGCCGTCGATTCAAGAATTTCATAAATAACAGCTGCACGAAATTCAAACCGAATATCGAGGCGGATGAAAAGAGAATGTATTTCAAGAGGTTATCAAATTACAATGACGATTCCCAAAAAGATTTTCATTATGCGATGGTTGATATTTGGGAGAATGTGATGCATCCTCTTGAAGATGGTTCCGATTTATTTGACAATGAAAGGGAAGATCGTCTTACAGAAGCCCAGATAGTGAATCATATAAGAGATTTTCACAAGCCGGAGCTCATAGGTCTGATGACTCTATATCCAGGAGAATGGCCTTACCGTGACCCCGAGGCATACGACGAGTGTTGTGGAGGAAATATAGCTATTGATACAGATGACCTTGTGCTTGTCAACAACAATGTCTGCGTGGTTATCGGAACTTATGGAAGAAGAGGTAAGGATTCTCCTGTGGATTGGGAGGAGCATTTGAAGGAACGTTCCAAATATCACGTGTCCTGGCCTGAATATCTTCTGATTCTGGAGATGGTGCTTGCCAAAAAATATGTTATTGGATATGCCAGTGACGAGTTGATAGATTCCACACTTGAAATCGATACCTTGTCATCGACTGAAATAATAGCGCACAACGCCGCACTCGGAATGCGTCTTTCAAGGATGGAACTCCAGCTGGATGTAGTTAAATATTCTAAATTTATGTCCCATAAGGTTATGTTCGACCGTACAACTGAACGGCTTGACGTTGATAAGGATACAGAGCGTCTGAACAGTCTTATGGAGGTTGTGGACAACAGCCTGCACAATCTGAGCGATTACAAGTCTATGAGGTCTGATTTCATTCTGAACTTCATTCTCGCCCTCATATCTGTTGCTTCAACTTTCGAACTTTTCTTCCAGAATACTGAAATGCCTTTCCTTGCGTATTTTGGAATAGAGGACAATCATTTTGCAGCAGTGTTTGTCTGGGTTGTGGCTACAGTGACATTCTTCGGATTATTGCTTGTATTTGTTGGATCGGTAAAGAAAATTTTCAAAAAGATTAAAAGCCTGATATGATGAACATAAGAATTGATAGGGCAAAACATTCTGATGCAGAAGTTCTTGCCGATATTTTCTGGAATCACATAAATGCTTTTCCTGAGTATATTTCCCACGGTGAGATGCAGATGGGTGTGGGAACAGCAGCTCTTTCCGAGGATGGGGATATATTGCCGGCTCCGGCTGAAAATGGTCGTGAGATGTGGCTTGAATATATAAATGAGAAGATGGAATCTCCTGATGTTGCCGTCGTTTTCAAGGCTATGGATGGAGATGTGGTGGCTGGATTCTGTGTTGCAGATATAGAGGAGGATGGTGCAGACCCATTCGGAATGGTGTGTGATGTCCTTGTTAAAGAGGAGTATAGAAATTGCGGAATAGGGGGTCTGTTGCTTGAAAAAGCTGTGGATTGGTTGAAGGAAAAGGGCATTAATGATATTTATCTTGAATCTGGAAAAGAGAATCATTCCGCCCACTCTTTTTTTGAAAAACGGGGTTTCAGGAAGGTATCTGAAATATTCAGGCTTGTATAAAACCTTGAATTTAATAAAAAAGTTATATATTTGTAGCTTGTAAAACCTAAATTAAGAACTGCTACAATGAAGAATTGGTTAAAACAGTTTGCATCTGAAGACTGGATAATTGTCTTTGCAGGTGCAATCGTTCTGGCACTTGCGGCTATTTTTCCGCATCATATGCCAGTGATGCCCAAGGTGATACATTCGGTATCAGACGTCCTTTCAGTCGGATATATGTTCCTTTTTATATATGTCTTGACTGTTATCACTTCTCTTTGTTTAGGCAAATCAGCCAAAGACATTCTTTACATTCTGCCGTCACTGCTTATAATTTTTATTCTGACGGTTTGTGCACAACTCCTTGCAAATATTCCGATAATCAAGAAATTAGGATTTGAGTCCGTATTTTTTGCTGTCATAATCGGTCTTATAATAAGCAATTGCTTCAAAATTCCATCTTGGATGAAGGCTGCAATCCAGAGCGAGTTCTATATCAAGATTGGTATCATCTGTCTGGGTTCGACTATTCTTTTCGGTGAGATTATGAAGTCTGGAGCTTATGGTCTTGCACAGTCTCTTATTGTTGTCTTCACAGTCTGGTATTTTGCATATTGGTGTGGAAAGAAGATGAAGGTTGATCCTGAGATGGGAACTATGCTTGCGAGTGCTGTGTCAATCTGCGGAGTGTCGGCAGCCATCGCTACCTGCGGTGTAATCAAGGGAGACAGCAAGAAACTTTCATATGTTGTTTCATTGGTGCTTATCATTGCGATCCCTATGATGTATCTTCTTCCTTGGATAGCAAACCTCATTGGTCTTTCTCCTGAGGTGACCGGAGCTTGGTTGGGAGGTACTATTGACACCACCGGAGCCGTTGCAGCGGCAGGTACACTTGCAGATAAAGGAAACGGAGAGGTTGCTGCCCAGACTGCAGTCATTGTGAAATCTTCACAGAACGTGCTTTTGGGAGTTGCTGCATTCATCATTTCCCTTATGTGGACTTATCAGGGCAAGAACAGTGAAGAAAAGCCTACAGCAAAACTTATATGGGACCGTTTCCCTAAATTCGTGGTTGGTTTCATCCTTGCTTCTCTCGTATTCAGCTTCTGCTTTGAGCCTGAGGTTGCAAAGAGCGTTGGTAAGGTTACAAAGGGATTCCAGAACACTTTGTTCAGCATAGCATTCGTATGCATTGGTCTTGAGACCAGAATCAAGGAGATTTTCGGCAAAGAGAACAGAGTTCCTCTCAAGGTCTTCCTTACCGCACAGGGATTCAATATCATTATCACACTCATTGTTTCCCTCCTCATCTTCGGTATTCTCAAACCTTATATCGAGGCGTTGTAATATATCTCTCGACTTCGGGCTTCGCCCTCCGCTCGAGATGACAAAAATAACCAAAAGACTCCGACCATTTCTGTCGGAGTCTTTTGGTTATTTTTGATGATATTATTCTATGGACATTTATCGTTTTCTGGATTTATTTTGTATTTTTGTTGTTGCTTAGCTAGCCCAGATTCCAAATCATTGGCCTATCGTTCATTACGATACGTGGGTTTGGAAGCAGGGTTGGGTGGGCAGACATATTGAAGACGTTACTTGACGTTTATCTTCTGACTTCAAACTTGGCAATTTGATTTTATCGTA